>NZ_JBFBIK010000182.1:0-9940 GCF_040685555.1 Sphaerisporangium sp. NPDC088356 | reverse complement strand
TGAGTCTGGTTTGTCAGGCCTGAGCCTGAGCGGTCCTCCAGGCCCTGAACGCGAGACCTCGCGCCCGCCGCCGGCCCCTCCTCCTCAGGGACGGGCGATCAGCCGGGACGCCGCGCCCACGGCGTAGGCTGGGGCGGACCGACATCCTTCAAGGAGGCGAGCTGAAGTTGCGCACCGAAGGCGCCACACGCCAGGCGGCCACTTCCCCGGCGGTGCGCACCGCCGTGGTATGGGAAGCGCTTCGCGCCGTGCTGGCCGAGCGGGCGGGCGCCACCGGGCGTGAGCGGCTCGACATCGTGGACGCCGGAGGCGGCACCGGCGGGTTCGCCGTGCCGCTCGCCGAGCTCGGCCACGCGGTCACCGTGGTCGACCCCAGCCCCGACTCGCTGGCGGGCCTCGAGCGGCGGGCCGCCGAGGCGGGGGTGGGCGTCAAGGGCATCCAGGGCGACGCCGCCGACCTTCGCGACCTGCTGGAGCCCGGGTGCGCCGACCTCGTGCTGTGCCACAGCGTCCTTGAGTACGTCGAGGATCCGCAGAGCGCGCTGTCGGCCGTCGTGGGCCTGCTGAGGCGGGGCGGGGTCATCAGCGTGCTCGCGGCCAACCCGGTCGCCACGGCGATCCACCGCTCGCTGTCGGGCCACTTCGACGAGGCCAGGCAGGCGCTGACCGATCCCTCGGGCAGGTGGGGAGACCAGGATCCGACGCCCCGCCGCTTCAGCGGCGAGGCGCTCGCCGATCTGCTCTCGGCCGCCGGGTTCACCCCCGGAGAGGCCAGGGGCGTGCGCGTCTTCGCCGACCTGGTGCCGGGCCGCCTGCTCGACGGGGAGCCCGGGGCCGCTCAGGCGCTGATCGCGCTGGAGCAGGCCGCCGCCGCCCATCCCGTGCTCCGCGACATCGCCACCCAGCTCCACGTTCTCGGTCACCGATGAGCGCCACAGGTGGAGGTCGCGGGCGGAAGCCACCGGTAGAACGCCTGTTCGGTTAGGATTGCCCCTGTGTCGCGCAAGCAGGTCCTGCGGTCGGTGCCAGGGCAGGGCCATGGCCCGGGCCGGGCGCCGCTGGCCGACGACACCGGGTGCCCGATCCTGCACGTCGACATGGACGCCTTCTTCGCCGGCGTCGAGCTGCTCGACCGTCCCGAGCTGAAGGGCACCCCGGTGATCATCGGGGCGACCGGCGCTCGCGGGGTCGTGCTCAGCGCCACCTACGAAGCGCGCGCGTACGGGGTGCACTCGGCGATGCCGATGACCCGCGCCCGCCGCCTCTGCCCGCAGGCCGTGATCATCCCGCCCAGCCACGAGAAGTACTCCGCGGTCTCCAAGGGCGTGATGGAGATCTTCCACGCGATCACCCCCGAGGTGGAGCCGATCGCGTCCGACGAGGCGTTCCTCGACGTGGGCGGGGCCCTGCGCAGGCTGGGGCCGCCCGCCGAGATCGCCGCGCTGATCCGCGCCCAGGTCGCCGAGCGTCACGGCATCACGTGCTCGGTGGGTGTGGCGAGCAGCAAGTTCGTGGCCAAGCTCGCCTCCCGGCACTGCAAGCCTGACGGCCTCCTGGTCATCCCGGCCGACGGGGTGGTGGAGTTCCTCCACCCGCTTCCCGTCGCGGCCCTGTGGGGCGTCGGGGAGCGCACGGAGCAGGCCCTGGTGCGGCTCGGTATCAAGACCGTGGGAGATCTGGCCAACGTGCCGCCCTCGACCCTGCGGCGCGAGTTCGGGGCGGTCGGCGCGCATCTGGCCGCCCTCGCCTGGGGGCGCGACGACCGCAGGGTCACCCCGCATGTCCCCGACAAGAGCATCGGGGCCGAGGAGACCTTCTCCCACGACGTGGACGATCCCGAGGCCATCCGCCGCGAGCTGCTGAGGCTGTCCGAGCGGGTCGCCGCGCGCCTGCGGAGCGGCGGTCACGTGGGCCGCACCGTCAGCGTCAAGCTCCGCCGGTCCGACTTCACGACGATCACCCGTTCCCGCACCCTCCGCGAGGCGACAGATGTTGCGAAAGAGATATATGCCACTGCTTGCGACCTGTACGGGGCCGCCGGACTCGAGCGCGTGCGGCTCCGGCTGGTCGGTGTGAGGGTGGAGAACCTACGTCCGGCGGGCACGGCGACCCGCCAGCTCGGCCTCGGAGAGCGCGAAACAGGCTGGCGGGAGGCCGAAATGGCGATGGACAAGGCGATGCGGAGGTTCGGTCCCGAAGCGGTCCGCCCGGCGTCGCTTGTACGGCCTCCGTTTGATGGAATAGATCTATGACGTCACCTCCGGTTTGGTCTACGTTGGACGTTTTCTTTCGCCTACGTCTACAGCCTCGTATTCTGGGGATAACCGACCGCGAGGTCCGGACACCCTGTGGTGCCCGTTGCCGTCTTCCCCGTCAAGGGGCCGTCCTTGGGAGGCGCCGTGCCGCTCTCTGAGCACGAGCAGCGCTTGCTCGACCAGATCGAGCAGGCCCTCTACGCCGAGGACCCGAAGTGGGCCAATACCGTTCGGATCAGTGATCCACGCAACCACTACAAACGTCGCCTGGTGAAAGCCTCCATCGGCTTTGTCCTCGGTGTCGTCCTGTTGATGGTCGGCGTCGTGGCACCGATTATCCCACTCGGTGTCGGCGGCTTCGTGGTCATGCTCGCCGCGTGTCTGTGGGGTCTGTCCAGCTGGAAACGCATGAACGGGTTCGGCGGTGAAGCCAGGCCGGGTGCCCCGGGGCAGCCGGAACGGCGTCGTGCCGGCCGGCAGAGCTTCATGGAACGCATGGAGGAGCGCTGGCGCCGCAGGGGCGACGAGCGCTGATCCACATCACGGCGGGAGACCGCCGTGGGCGTCCGCCGTCCCCGCGGCCGGACGCCGTTGGTGTCGTCGAACGTGCCGCCATGAGGCACGTCCGCCGGCGGGCCCCCGCCGGGATCAGCGGGGCGAGCCGGTGAACACGTGTTCCCCGGCCACCTGCCCGGCGGGCGGTTCCGGACGGTCTCGGCGCGGCCACAGCCGGAGCGTCTCCAGCCTGTCGAACCCGTCGAGCACCTTCTCGCCCGCCCTTCTCACCCTCAGCAGGGTCGAGGAAGGCAGGAGCGTCGCCCGCAGGCGCCGCCCGCGCGACACCGTCGCCCTGAGCGCCCGGCGCACGCGCCGCATGTCGGCGGCCAGCGAGCCGGCCGGGCCGGGCGTGGGCGCGTAGCGCAGCCGCTCCTCGGCCGAGGCGATCCTCGTGACCGAGGCCGCGCCCTCCGCGTCCAGCTCGTACTTCTCGGTGAGCCGTCTCGCCAGGGCGCGGGGGGTCTCGCTGGCCTCGTGCCCGAGCCCGAGATCGTGGAGCGTGTCGATCAGCTCGCGCCAGGTCGCGTGCACGGCGTGCCCGAGACGCTCCATCCTTTCCGGGCGGTCGTCGAACGCGCGCGCCTGCTGTACGAGGCTCTCCGCCGCCGCTTCCTGGAAGGCCCAGGCGCGCCGGCGCCGGTAACGGGTCGCCGCCCGCCAGGCGGCCGGGATCAGCACGACCACAAGCAGCACCACGAAGCCGATGCCGATCTTCGCCGGCACGGACAGGCTCTGGTCGACGATGATCGGGCCGGTGGGCAGGCCGGTGTCGGGGTCACGGGGGTTCCGGTTCCTTCCTGCCAGGCCGTCCGCCAGGTCGGTCGAGTCCGGGTTCGAGGTCGGGCTCGCGGTCGCGCCGTCGCCGGGCGCGGCCGACGAGACGGGCGGGCGGGAGTAGTCCGGCACGCGGGCCGTGGCCTGGCCGAGGCCGCCAGAAGGGGTGGGCTCGAAGCGCAGCCATCCGGCGCCCTGGAAGTACAGCTCCGGCCAGGCGTGCAGGTCGTGGGTGCGGACCTGCCACGCGCCGTCGATGAAGGAGCCGCCGGTGTAGCCGATGCCCACGCGGGCCGGGATGCCGAGCGTGCGGGCCATCACCGCCATGGCGGCGGCGAACTGCTCGCAGTAGCCCGTGCGGTTGCGCAGGAAGTCGAGCAGCGCCTCGGTGCCGTTGCCCTGGGTGCGGAGGCTGTAGGCGAATCCCCCGCCAGAGGTGAACCACGACTGGAGCTTGACCGCCTTCTGGTACGGGGTGTCCGAGTCGTCGACCAGCCGGGCGCTCGCGACGGCGATCTGCCGGGGCAGATCCGGCGGCAGCTGGAGGTACCGCCCGCTCACCTCGGGTGAGGGCGCCTCGGTCAGCTCTTTCAGTCCGTCCGGCGTCGGCTGGGGCTCCTCGCTCGCGACGTCGTAGGCCACGCCGCCGGCCGTGTCATGGGTGGAGAAGACCATGAGCGTGCTCTCGTCGGCCCGCCAGTCGCCTTCCACCCGCACCCGGGTCGCCGGATAGGGAAGGGGCAGGAAGCTGAGCCTCTCGACGTCGTCGCTGACCGTGATCCGCGTCGTGACGACCTTCAGGGGGACGGTCGGGTAGAGGCCGGGGGGAGAGGGCAGCGGGCCCTGGGACACGCGGTTCTCCGGGCGGCCCTTCGGCTGCGACATGGTCCACTGCTCGCCGTCGAAGGTGTCCAGCGAGTACATCCTCAGGTAGCGCGGGATGTTGTCGCTGTTGGAGTAGGTCAGGACCGTGGCGTTCTCGGGCTGGGTGAGCTGGCCGCGCAGGCTCGCGATCGGGTTCGGGATCGTGATCGTGTTGCCGCCGCCGCCCGTTCCCGACCCCACTCCGAAGCCGAAGAGCGGGTTGGGCTGGAGGGTCGGCAGCGCCGCCGGAAGCCCGATGGCCAGGGCGATCGCGGCGAACCCGAT
The DNA here is from genome assembly GCF_040685555.1 of Sphaerisporangium sp. NPDC088356. Classification (NCBI taxonomy): domain Bacteria; kingdom Bacillati; phylum Actinomycetota; class Actinomycetes; order Streptosporangiales; family Streptosporangiaceae; genus Sphaerisporangium; species Sphaerisporangium sp. NPDC088356. The sequence continues at coordinate 5,204 of NZ_JBFBIK010000182.1, read as the reverse complement.
GCGCTTGCCGGTCAGCGACAGCGGGGCGGCGTCGGTCTGGACCTTGGCGCCGGTGCTGCGCGAGCGGCGTACGAGGACGGCGCGGCCCCAGTGGCTGAGGCGCTCGCGCCCGTCGGCGGTGAGCAGGCCCACGAACCCGAGCGCGCCGATGAGGAACGCCGGCCAGGCGATGGGATCGGAGATCACCGCCGCGGGGACCGTGAACAGCGCCAGCAGCGGCAGCCCCGCGAGCGCGGCGCGGCGCGCCCGCACGGCGAGGAGGTCGACGAGCAGGGCGATCAGGCCGATGCCACCCGCGGTCAGCAGGGAGATCCCGGGATTGGCCGGCACCGGGGCTGCGTACTGCGGGATGTCGGTGAACCCCGCGCGCGTCAGCTCGGCGAGGGCGACCACCGAGTCCTTGGTGGGGATCACCAGGGCCCACGCCTCGTCGCCGGCGAAGACCACCGTCAGGTAGATCCACAGCAGGAACAGCTCCAGCGGGGGGCCGAGCCACCGCGGCACGGTGTGGCGCGTGGTCAGGGCAGAGGCGGCGGTGACCACGATGATCGCGCCCATCCCGGTCCAGAACCAGGTGCCCCCGCTGAACAGCGGGTAGAGGGTGATCGACACCGCGGCCGTTGCCAGGCCCGCCGCGATCGGGAGTCTCATGCCGCGTCTCCTGCCGTGATGGTGTCCTGCGGCCCTGTGTACCTGCTGTTCTGGGCGGCGTCCTGCCAGACCGACGCCAGCGAGGTACCGGCGGGCAGCCGTACGACGCGCCATCCGGAGCCGGCGAGCACGGCGCGCGCCGTCTCATGCGACTCGTCCACGGCGGGGTGGTGGGAGGGGGTCTGCTGCCAGCTCCGCACGTCGAGCATGACCGCCACGCCGGTGACGCCGCCGTGGCGCAGCCGCGCCAGCGCCTGGGCCTCCTCGGCGTCGAGGTCGCCGAGCACGGCGACGATGAGCCCGTCGCCCCCGCCCTGGCGCAGCGCCGTGATGCCGGACTCCAGCGACCGCGCGGTGCTCTGCCGCACGACGGCGAGCGCGTCGAGCAGGGAGTTGCCCGCGCCGCCGTCGGCGAGGTGCTGGGCGCCCTGGTCGGTGACCAGCCGCAGGCCGAGGCTCTCGCGGGCCAGGTGGACCCCGATGGACGCCGCCGCGGAGACCCCGACCTCGAAGGACGACCGCGGGCCCTCGCCGCGGTGGGCGTGCCTGCGGGTGTCGAGCAGCAGGGCGCCCCTGCTCTGCCACTGCTGCTCCTCGCGGCGGACCATGAGCTCGCCGTACCGGGCGGTGGAGCGCCAGTGCACCCGGCGCAGGTCGTCGCCCTGGCGGTACTCGCGGGGGCCGATGTCGTCGTCCCCGGCCGACGCGACGCTGGTGGTACGGCTGTCGCCGCCGCCGGTCCACTCACCCGAGAGCCGGATGTGCGGGAGCGGTACGACCTCAGGGACCACCATCAGCGTGTCGGTCGTGTTGAACGCCCGGGTGAGCTCGACCAGGCCGAACGGATCGGCGATGCGGACCGACAGCGGCCCGATCGGGAACCTTCCCCGCAGGTCGGACCGGACCTTGTAGTCGATCTCCCGGATGCCGCGCGACTCCACCCGGTCGAGGACGAACCGGGGACGGGTGCCCACGGCGTAGGGAACGGTGTCCTCGATGAGCAGCAGGCCGGTGGGCAGCCGCGTGACGTTCTCCAGCCGCAGCGTCACCGTGCTGTCGGAGCCGACCGCCACCCTGCCCGGGTCGAGCCGCCTGGCGCAGCTCAGGCGGTACCGCGTGCGCGCGACCACGAGGGCCGCGAGCAGCGGCAGGACGATGACCAGCACGCTGACGCGCAGCAGGTCGTGCTCCCCGAGGGCGAGCGCGCACAGCAGGGCGGCCGTGCCCGAGGCGAGGAACGACCTGCCACGGGAGGTGAGCGCCCTGAGCCCCGCCATCACCGCCGCGATCCCGCCCCGTCGAACCCCTTCTCCCGGCTCTCCGGCACGGGGACGCGGCGCACGAGGTCGGCCATGACGTGCTCGGGGCGGCGGCGCTGGCCCTGGGCCTCCAGGCTCGGGAGCAGGCGGTGCGCGAGCACGGGGACGGCCAGGTCCTGCAGGTCGTCGGGGATGACGTAGTCGCGGCCCGACAGGGCGGCGTGGGCGCGGGCGGCGCGCACGAGGTGGAGCGTGGCGCGGGGGGAGGCGCCGAGGCGCAGGTCGGGGGACTGGCGGGTGGCCGTGACCATGTCGATGGCGTACTTCTTGATGGACTGGGAGACGTACACCGCCCGCACGGCGTCGATCAGGGCCCGGACCTCGGCGGTCGTCGCGACGGGCTCCAGCTTGTCGAGTGGCGAGGAGGCGCCGTGGACGTCGAGCATCTCCAGCTCGGCGGCGGCCTCGGGGTAGCCCATCGCGATCCTCGCGGTGAAGCGGTCGCGCTGGGCCTCGGGGAGGGGATAGGTGCCCTCCATCTCGATGGGGTTCTGGGTAGCGATGACCATGAACGGCGTCTCGAGGGGGTACGTCGTGCCGTCGACGGTGACCTGGTGCTCCTCCATGCACTCCAGCAGGGCCGACTGGGTCTTGGGGGACGCGCGGTTGATCTCGTCGCCCACCACGATGTTGGCGAAGACAGGGCCGGGCTTGAACTCGAACTCGCGTGACTGCTGGTTGAAGGCGCTGACGCCCGTGATGTCGCTGGGGAGCAGGTCGGGGGTGAACTGCACGCGGCGCACCGGGCAGTCGATGGACCGCGCCAATGCCTTGGCCAGCATCGTCTTGCCGACTCCCGGCACGTCCTCGATCAAGAGGTGCCCCTCCGCCAGCATGACGGTGAGGGTCAGGCGGACGACGTCGCTCTTTCCCTCGATCACCGACTCGATCGCCTCACGGATCCGATGCGCCGTGGCGACCAGACCTTCCAGCTCCTGTCCGACATCGTGGGTTATTCCCACTGGGCCTCCATGAGGGTGCGGCAGCCCCGCGCCGGGATCGTTATGCGGGGGGCTTTGCGATTCCTTCTTCATTGTGCTCACCGACACTACGATGCCGCGGGTTCCCGGGCGACTTTCCGTCATATTTCGGGTGAACAGCCTCAGTGTTCTTCTCCGGGGTCGTGTTCTCGTCCCGCCGAGGTTCGAATCCCGTGACATAAGACGACGTCGGGGCGGGTCCCGCTCCCCACTTTCCCCCACCGAAGGATTCCCCTTTCCGCCATCCCCGGCGGGGGTGGCTCACACGTGTCAATGGCGGCCGCCGACACGCCCGTGCGCGTGTGCGGGGCCCCTCTGGCGCTCCACTCCGCTCCACCTCTCTGACCTGCGTAAACGCGAGCGGAACCCCGGTCGAATACCGTTTGAATCAGTTGACGGTGGGGAGAAGTGGAGTATGGTGGTGCGCAGTGGAGGGGCTGGGGTCCATGCGCCAGCCGTTCCACATGGCGCGGGAGGTGGGGCCGGTGTTCCTCGGCACCCATCAGCCGCGTCTGGACGAGAAAGGACGACTGTTCCTGCCGGCGAAGTACCGTGAGGAGCTGGCGGAGGGTCTTGTGATCACCAAGGGCCAGGAGCGGTGCCTCTACGTCTTTCCCGTGGAGGAGTTCCAGCGCATTACCGATGCGCTGCGCACCGCGCCTGTGACAGCCAAGGCCGTCCGCGATTACAGTCGTGTCTTCTTCGCGAGTGCTTCCGACGAGACGCCCGACAAGCAGGGGCGGATCACCATTCCCCAGAGCCTGCGTGAATACGCGGGCCTCCGGCGCGACTGTGCGGTCATCGGGGCCAACACACGGCTGGAGATCTGGGACGCGACGGCCTGGGAGACCTACCTGGCCGACCAAGAGCAGGCGTTCTCCGAGCTGTCGGAGGAGGTGCTGCCAGGAGTCCTTTGAAACGGTCGACTCGTCGGTGAAGACGTCGTTCGGCGAGGTCTCCACCCGCTCCCACGGTGCCGGGAAGGCTCCCGGTCACCACGGCGCCGCCGCCAGCTGATGCACCTTCCCCGGTGTCAGGTGGCGGGGCCCGAAGAGGGGACGCGGATGGGGACCTGGCCGGACGAGCCGTCGACAGGGGTGGGGCGAGAGCCCACCGGCGACAAGACGGTACAAAAGCCGCATATCCGCGAGCAGGTAGTGTCCCGGGGTCAGCAGACACAACCATTGCGGCAAAGGGGGTTTGACCATGCATGTCGAAAATCATGCCGAGCCGGGCGGGCACGTTCCGGTGATGCTCCGCCGCGTCCTGGAGCTCCTCGCTCCCGCGCTCGCCGGTCCGAGCCCTGTGCTCGTCGACGCCAACCTGGGCCTGGGCGGTCACGCCGAGGCTCTGCTGGCCGCGCATCCGGACCTTCACCTGATCGGCATCGACCGCGATCCGACCGCCATAGAGCGGTCCACCGCGCGCCTGGCGCCGTACTCCGGGCGCACCACCCTGGTGAGGGCGGTCTCCGACGAGCTTCCCGAGGTGCTGTCGCGCGCCGGGTTCCCACGGGTGAACGGCGTCCTGTTCGACCTGGGCGTTTCCTCCCCGCAGCTCGACGAGGCCGAGCGCGGCTTCGCCTACTCCTACGACGCCCCGCTCGACATGCGGATGGATCCCGAGCAGGAGCTCACGGCCGACGTGGTGGTCAACACCTACTCCGAGGGGGAGTTGACCCGCATCCTGCGCGACTACGGCGAGGAGCGCTTCGCGTCCCGCGTCGCGCGCTTCCTCGCCAGGGAGCGCGCCGAGAGCGCGATCACGTCGACCAAGCGTCTCGCCGAGATCGTCCGTGAGGCGATCCCGGCCGCGACCCGACGAACCGGGGGAAACCCCGCAAAAAGAACGTTCCAGGCGTTACGGATCGAGGTAAATGGGGAGTTGACCGCTCTCGAACGGGCGCTTCCCGCGGCCCTCGATGCACTGGCGGTCGGGGGGCGCGTGGTCGTGCTCTCTTACCACTCACTGGAGGACCGGCTGAGCAAGCAGGTCCTCACCGCGCGAACCAGGGACACCAGCCCTCCGGGGCTGCCCGTCCCGCTGCCGGCCCACCAGCCGAGGTTCCGCTTGGTGACGAGGGGAGCCGAGCTCCCAGACGAGGAGGAGGTCGCGCGCAACCCGCGCGCTGCCTCGGCCAGGTTGCGGGCTGCAGAGAGGATCCGGGAGCCGGAATGAGCGTTGACAAGGAGATCACCGAAGACACCGGCAGCGGCTACGGCGCGACCGCCGTCGGCGAGAGGCCCGCGCGCGC
>NZ_JBFBIK010000181.1:0-10079 GCF_040685555.1 Sphaerisporangium sp. NPDC088356 | reverse complement strand
AGCGTCGTAAAGTACAACCATAAATCCCGCTGTCCGGAATGATCTCAGCCCCTCACCCGGCGTTCAGGCCGGTGGACGCGCGAATCTGGGCCTCGGTACGAAGCCAGCCGATGCCGCAATGAGGCCCAGCGTTGATCTGGGATGGAAGAGGGACCCCAACGACGTCACCTACGACCGGAACCCTCCGCCGCAATGAGGCCCGGCACTGAGACCGGGATGGAAGGGCGGGTGTCGCCCAGGCCATCGTCAACGACTTCACGCCTGAATGAGGCCCAGCGTTGAGCTGGGATGGAACGCTCGCGGTTGTAGATCGTGCCGCCGACGTGGTCGGGACCGCAATGGGGCCCGGCCCTGAGGCCGGGATCGAAGTCAGGATACCTCTCAGGGTTCCTTAGCTCACGATAGCCGCAATGAGCCCCAGCGTTGAGCTGGGATGGACGGTCACCGACGCGCCCGGGTCCTCCGGAGGCGTCCCGAAGCCGCAATGAGGCCCGGCGTTGAGCCGGGATGAAAGCCTCCATGCGTTGCCATGTGTTCTGCGAGATCCCCGCCTGGCCGCAATGAGGCCCGGCGTTGAGCCGGGATGAAAGGGGCTTGTGAGCTGGGAATATAACCGACAGTACACAGCAAGGCATGTAAAGACTGACTGGTTTGTCCATGAAACTGCTTACTGAGGGTTGGGAACCTACCGGGGAAAGCGTGCGTACTAGGGACTGTTTCCTGGATCAGACGCGAAGCCAGATGACCAAGGTCGCCACCAAGATGGTCCCGCGGTAGATGTAGGCGCGTTTGTCGTAGCGGGTGGCCACTGCCCGGAAGTTCTTCAGGCGGTTGATTGCCCGCTCGACAACGTTGCGCTTTTTGGGGCGCTCGGCATCGAACCCGGTTGGACGTCCTCCGGCTGAGCCGCGCCGACGCCGGTTGGCCCGCTGATCGCGCGGCTCGGGAATGGTATGCCGGATCTTGCGGCGACGCAGGTAGGTCCGGTTGGCGCGGGAGCTGTAAGCCTTGTCGGCACTGACACTGTCAGGACGCCTACGCGGCCGGCCAGGCCCCAAGCGCGGAACGCAGATGGCCTCCAGCACAGGCCGAAACTGTGGACTGTCCCCATGCTGCCCCGGCGTGATCAGCACCGACAGTGGACGACATCGCCCGTCCGCGGACAGATGGATCTTGGTGGAGAACCCGCCCCGCGAGCGTCCTGAACACTCGCCTGCCTGACCACCTCCGCCAACTGGACACGCAGGCTCCGCCATACCCGATCGCCCCGCTTTGTCCCGGCCGGTCCCCCCTTTTGCGCAACAACCGGCGGCGGGGCACCAGGAGCGCCGGCCGCATGCTGGTGAGCCCGCACCGTCGTTGAGTCCACCGACACCTCCCAGTCCACCCGGCCCGCAGCGTCTTCTGCGGCTTGGACCACAGCCAGCAAACGATCCCAGGTCCCATCCGCCGACCAGCGACGATGCCGTTTGTAGATCGTCACCCACGACCCGAACCGCTCAGGCAGATCCCGCCATGGCACCCCCGTGCGCGCCCGGTAGAACACCCCGTTGATCACCATCCGATGGTCGTTCCACCGGCCTCCGCGCGCCCCACCTAGCGGTAACAGCGGCTCCAGCCGCTCCCACTCCGCATTCGTCAGATCACCACGACCCATACACCAAGCGTCACCAACTAGACGCCCACTGTCAGGAGATCTAAGAAACAGCTCCTAGACGCTCCGAACTTGCGTCGTCTGGGTTCCCGGGAAAGCAGTCTTGCTTATGTTCTTGTCAAGGAGCGCTTTGAGCTGGAGGGGCGGGCAAGAGATCAGTCTTGCCCATGCGGGATGCGCTCTGCAACGAGACGCCGCGGTTGGCTCCACAACCATGGGGACCGGATCAGGCTGAGCGCCTTCGCGCTTAGACGACCAGCCAGCGGATCAGGTGGCACATCAAGCGGTTCGACCTCATACACAGCCTCCGACGCCCTGGAGGGCGCCTGACCTACGCCTGATGTGTACCCCCTGACCCCACTGATGGGCGAATCAGGCCGCTGAACCATATCAATGTGCGAAGAACCGATCACATTGAGTGGATAAGTGGTATAAGTGTTCGACATTAATCGCCTAGTGAAAACCTGTGCCATGCGAACCACGTACAGCCCGGTGAGATTTCTCCCTCTCGCCTTGGCCGCCATCGTTACATTTATCGCCTTCGTCGCGCTTCTGGTCGCTATGACTCCCGGGACCAGCATCACCGCGTCCGCTGCGAGTTCGGACTTGAGCGCGAAAAAACACGCGGTCACGACGTCCGTCGTAAAGGTCGGCGGAAAGTCGTACCTGACGGTTCGGGTGATGAGCCGGTACAGCACCGTCAAGCGGTTCACCGTGAAGCAACGTGTCTGCCCGGCGAAGGCGTCGTGCCGGACGGTCAGCGCCAGCATGCTCGTTCACGCCAACCGGACGGCATGGCAGGGCACTTATCTGGGGGTGGTCACGTACAAGAAGAGCGGTGCCTCCTCCGTGTCGGTAACGACACCATCAACCGCTTCTCCAACCCCCACCTCAGCCCCGACTGTAACCCAGACGGTCACAGCCACCGCGACGGCTACGGCTACGGCTACGGCTACGGCTACGGTCACAGCCACCACTACGGCTACGGCTACGGTCACCGCGACGGCTACGGTCACTACCACCGCGACGGAGACGGTCCCCGTCCCACCTGGTCCGGACACCCTTTGCGGTGCTCCCAACAACTCCAACGGCTTCACCTTCTGCGATACAGGGATTCGCGTAACCGCAGCTATACAAGCGACCTGTCAGGTCTTCAGTTGCATCGAAAACTTTGAGAACGGCCAGGGGTACTTGGTCATGTGCGCCGATGGAAGAGTGAGCATGTCGGGCGGGCGCCAAGGAGTCTGCTCATCCCATGGGGGATGGCGGAGGGACATCTTCCTGAAGGTGTAGCTGGCCCGGCCGAACTGGCCCGGCCCTGCGCTCTCTCCCCGGGAGTGCCCGTACAGGACATCAACGGAGCCGTTCCGTGCGGGCGGCTGACATTGCAGCCCGCTGCATCCTCGGCGTCTCGACGTTGGCAACGGTGTCCGGATGAGGACGCAAGGTCAACCGCCCACCGCTATGCGCCGTCTCACATACGCCCCGTTCGTCTCGTGAGGAGTCGGTTTGCGCGTCCGTTCCATCGTCTCCGCCGCTGTCCTGGCCGGCGGCCTGCTCGTCACCCCTGTAGCCGTCGGCGCCGCTGATGCGTCCACAACCGTCGCCGCGGCCTGCAAGTACCGACAGTCCGGTAACCACTGGGTGTGCATCACGCCGGGAGCGTTCTGCCCAGCAGCAGCGCACAAGAAGTACGGCTACGCCAAGGTCACGAACCGCAAGTACCGGTGCACGCTGACGAGCGGGGACATCCAGTGGAGGTGGCACCGCGCCTGAGCCGAGGCACGCAACACGCTCCAGCATCCAACCGGATGCCGGGGCGTTTGCATGTCAGGTGAGCTCGAACCCTATGAGTCCCTCTGGGAGTCCGCTATCGACCCCTCGCACCATCGCCGCGTGGAGCCATTCTCCGTTCCCGCCGACGATCGTCAGCGGGCTGCCAGTGACCGTGTACCACTCGTCGGCTCCGGTGTACTGGATCCGCACCACGGCTTGGTCGCCGACGACCTCGGTCGTCACGGTGAGATCTCCAGACACGACCCCAACCTCATCGGTCATGACACCGCCTGGCCCGGCCACAACCTTCGACTCTCGTCGTTCCATCACGGGTGGATTGGTTCCCCGGCACAGGTATCGAGCATCTCGTCGAGAGCTTTCTTCTCCGCCTGGGTGATGGACAGCGTGTAGTGGTGTTTGACGTCGATCCATGCCCTGGCGTAGGTGCACCAGAAGTTGCGCAGGGGGGCCTCCACTGGGCAGGGTTCTGGTCACCCTTCGCCCTGTTGCTGGTCGCTGACACGGCGATGAGCTGAGGGTTGGTCAGGTCGTTCGCGAACTCCTTGCGCCTGGCCGTGGACCAGGCGTCCGCCCCGGACCGCCACGCGTTCGCGAGCGGCACCATGTGGTCGGTGTCGACCTGGCTGGCCGAGGTTAGGTCTTTCCCGTCGTACACCGAGTGCCACGTGCCGGCGACGGCCCGGGACTCCTGATCCTGCTTGACGTCCGGACTCACCCCCGGCAAGCAGTATTTCGCCAGAGTGCTCTACGCAGTTGCGACCACTGACCCTGGTGGCAGCACTGGCGACATCGCGTGTAGAGACATCACGGTGGCACCAGCTACGTGATCCGGAGCATTCGCGGTCCTTTCCAACCACGAACCCTGTGGAGACGCCTATGACCGAGATCATTGTTGTGTGCGCTGGCGTCGTCACCGTTGCCGAGCCGCCACCGTTCTCATCAAGGTGTTGACGTCCCTGAATCAGCTCGGGACTTCGTCGATGACTGGAACGGCGAGCCCGACCGTCCAGGAGTTCCGGGCTGTCCCGGCGTCATGAAGCGCCTGGAGCATCGAGTCAGAGGTCCGTACAAACTACGGCTCGTCACTGAAGGACGCAGTGAATCGGATCGAGTCTGGACTCAACGAGCTGCACGACGAATTCTCAGATCACGTGAAGCAGCAGGCCGGCTACAACGAGAGGCGAGTCCCAGGCTTGATCGACGAAGCCAACTAACCGACCAACGAAGCCCCGTCTTCTAGGTATCTCCGAATGAGACACCTAGAAGACATTTTTCGTACGTCAACTACCTATCTGCTTCTGCGAACCGCTACCTTCGATCTCGCTTCGGATCCATGCCTGTACTGCTCGATCGTCGTGGTCAATGAGATCGACGTCGAGGTCCTGCCTGCATGCGAACAGGTACGCCATGGTGGCCTCCTCCACTCCTTCAAGAGCATCCTTGGCCTTCTCACGGTTCCAGCTCTCGCCAGTGAAAGAGCCGTTGGTGTAGGCGTCGCCGAAAATCGGCTCGAACTCAACGTGAGCTGTGTGTAGAGCACGAGCAGCCGGCCGAACTCGCTCCGAGCCATGCACTTCGACCGAAGCCAGCGTCGTCACCACTTCAGACACGAGGTCATTCGCTTGATCGAGGATCTTTTGTGCGCGCTCATCCGGTTTCCGCCCTGAAGTCCTTCGGTCGAGATAGAAGATGACCTGACGCTCATGACGTGCTAGAAGGTCGCAGGCTCGCATGAACGAGACGTATGCCTCTCGTCGCGCTTGCAGAGTGGAGAGCAGGCGGTGCTGTGCGAGCTGCCGTTTGTCGCGCCTTCCAGTGAAGTGTTGCGTGACCCACACGCCCCCGAGCGTGAGGAGACCGCCTATGAGGCTAGGCAGAATTGTGCTGAAGTTCATAGGTGTTCGACGCGCTTGTTCCTGGATTGGTTGCCAGACTGTAAGCACGCCGACCTCCAGACAGGCCGCTGGCCATGGCGTCGGGAGCAACGTGCTACTGAGCCCACGACACGTCGCTTTGGTGACGTTCTATGCCAGGAGCTCCAGATGCTCCAACCGTGGGTTGAACATAGGATCTGAGCTACGCAATCCAGCGATCTTCGCTTAGCTTGCTGTCTCGTTGATGAAAGATCGGCAGTGGCTGGAGCGATGGCTTCAGGCGAATATCATCGAAGTGGAGGTCCGTTATGTCCGGAATCGAACCTTTCCTCCTGCCGATCTTGATGGGGGTTGGTGGAGCCCTTATTTCGGAGTTCAGCACCTTGCTTAGTCGGAGGTTAGATCGACAGGCTTCCAAGGAGTCTCAACGCCTCCGAAGGATGGTAGGACTAGAAGTCGATCTTTCGCATGAGTCGCCAACCGAGAAGGCGATTGTAAATTTCCTCCGAGAGGCAGAAGAAAACCCGAATTTAGAGGATCTAAGAACCGAGATTTCGGAGATTCGAGATCAGCTCGCTAAAGTTCAGCAGTCGCCTACAGAGAATGACCATCGATTATCTCTTCTAATCGAAATCTACAGCCAAGCCCTCGCCCAAATGAAAATCAGCTTCCGTTTGAGCCTGGCCTTCGCATCTCTCGGAGCGATGATTCTCCTGGCGGGCGTTACGCTTGCCATCTTTCGTGCGTCGACTGACGGCGATCAGGTCGCAGCCATCCTTACCTCGGTAGCTGGCGTAGTGATCAACATTACGAGCGGCCTCTTTTTTGTCCAGTCAGCACGAGCCTTGAAGCACCTCGAACGCCAGGCAGATCACCTCCGCGAGGACGTACGCCTAGATGAGATCGTTAAGGGGTCCGAAGACGTGATCAGCCGCGTCGAGGACTCCGGCCGCCGAGACGATCTGAGATCGCACATCGTCTTCCGCCTACTGGGCAGCTCAGACAAGCTTGCGCCTCCTGCCGCCATTCCATAGCGCCGGTCCGTCGAAGACAGGGTTTCAGCGGCTCCCACCGATCCTCGCCTAGAGGGTCACGGGTAGTCCCGAGGCGACAGCAGTGAGCGTTACATGAGTCTAAAGAGACCAGCTAGCTCTGGTCCTTGACGTCCTTCGTCTCGACCTCCACGACAAAGCTGCCCATACCCGGCTCGGTGTAGATAAGCCCGTCCTCCCGGAGGGCCTTGTAGACCTTCTGCGCCGTCATGTTGGCCAGGGTGAACTCGCCGATCAACTCCAGCACGGTGGGGATACGTGATCCAGGCGGATACGTTCCGTCCTCGATGCGGCCCTTGATGATCTCGTATACCTGTTTCCACCTGGGCCGATTCGGCTTGAGTTCCGCCATGCGGCTCACCGTATGAGTCCGCTGCACACGAGATCGATCCTCGGCATGCTCCCGTTATCCATGGCGTACTAGGGCATGACAGTCCTATGGTTGGCTCATGGCGGAGAGTGAAAAGACCGAAGACGGTCGGTGGTGGCTCTGGCGAAGCGACGGAGGCGGCTTCTATGCCACACGGACGAAATGCCTCACAACTGACCTTCGGCGGATGGGGCTGCGGCAGACCCTTGATGCTGACTCAGCAGAGCGTCGCGACGAACTGCTCAAGAGGCAGGACGTCATGGAAGCCAGCCTCTTCGGATGGCTGTCCGGAAGCGGTGCCTCAGACGCAGGCATGACGCTGAGCACAGGTGACGAGTTCCTATGAGTGGGGCGTGGTAGCCGTGACATCCCACCCAACCGCGGAGTCACCGTTCTTGGCCCAACAGATCGCGGCGCTCCGCCAGACCTACCCGGCTTGGCAGATTAGGCGCGTCACCTGGCCGAACGGCAACTTCGGTGGCTGGTGGGCTACCAGGTATGCGGCATTGACGGACGCTGAGCGCGCGTCCGGCCTGGTGCCGAGCATCGCCCGTGGCGACGTCGTGGCCTTGGTGATGGAGATCTCCGTACAGGACGAGATCGCGCACCAGATCAGGTACTCGACTGGCGAGACCGGGGCCTAGGCCGTGAGCAGGCGCCTAGAGACGTATATGAGTGCTTTCGAGGGCAATGCCGATCATGGCATCCACATTCCTCGATGGTCCGGCAAAGGTGGGTGCGCCAGCATCGCTTGGTATCCAGCTGTGAACCGTGAAATACGCTCCCGGACCCTGCGGTGGACGTGCGAGTGCCGGCTGAAGGTGTACTACCTGATGACAGGCGGCGGTAACGCTTGGGTACGACGGCTGGTCCGACCTGGTCCAGGAGGCAGACGAGTGAAGACCAGCGAAACCGAGCGTATGAGGTACCCGGACGCCGAGCTGCTGTGGGAGCGGATCTTGTTAGGTCGCGCCCGATAGACATCGTCCGCGGGCTTCTTAAGCGTCTCCGTAGCTCCTAAGGAATGGCGAGCCCTCTTCACCACGTTGGCGAGGGAACCTAAATCGGGTTATGACCCCCGAGGACTCCTGCTCCTGCTGTCCGAACGCTGCCTACGTCTTGGTCTACGACGGGCGTTGCGCTACTGCCGGGGAGCTACGCGTTCTACGATCCGGCCACCGAGGGCCTGCTGGGCAAGGTCGGCGTTGGCCGGCTGGGTGGTGAGAAGCCAGGCGGTGCCAGCGATGTCGGTCACGCCGGTCGGCGTCACCAGCGTACGCGTGGTCTCAATCGCGGCGTTGAGGCCAGCTTGGTCGGCGAAGACCCAGGCGACCGTATCACCGGTGCTCGTGCGGCAGGACACGACGTCCAGAGCCTGGCCGCGCGTCTGCTTGGCCCAGGTGTCGCGTTGCTCGCACGGCAGGCCAGCGGCGTTCAGTCGGTCGAGCATCTCGCTGGCCGTCACGTAGCGGATGGCGCGGCTGCCGAGTCGCTCGTGCGGCTCGCAACGATCAGGAACACGACGAAGGCCACGATGAGTAGGCCGATGCCGCCCAGTATGAGCGTGCTCTTCTTGACAGTAATGGTGTCGGAGGGAGTGCCTTGCATGATCCGATTCCTATCAGCCTGCGGATTCCTGCTCATACTCTCTGATCGCTACAACCATGCCATGAATGGCGAGGCCCCCTCGCCGAAGTGGCGAAGGGGGCCTGTATCGGGATATGACGCCCGATCCGCCTTGCTAGGGACTCCTGCTCCTACTCTCCGACCGCTGCCTACGTCTTCGCTTGCGACGTGGAGCACGCTCCACCGCTCGTGTCTCCGGCTGCGGTGCTGCCTCTGGCAGTCCCGGCTCCGGGAATCCTGAATCGTCTTCGTTCTTCTGATCTTGATCTTGACCCAGGTGTAGGTGAGCACCCCACATAGTCAGGCGCGCGTCGCGTACGTTCTGCTTTCTCTCGCGGACTGAAGCCAAGACTTGGCGAGTCCACAGGACGGCGAGAATTCGGCATACGATAAGCGCGAGCAGCCCCCATGGACCCGCACCTGAGAGCCAAGCTCCCAGTGTGGCCCATGGCATGGTGGGTTAGCCTAGCCGCAGGTCCGGTCGATCTTGGAAGGCGGCATCGAGAGCCCCTTTTCCAATTAGTGACGGATGATGACAAGAGGTGACCGGGTACTGGCGTGAGCAGAAGAGCAAGGGTGCTTGCAGACACATTGCCCTCCTGTCCTTTCGGGAATTGCCAATACCGATCGTGCCGTCAGGGGGTCCTGTAGCCCCAGACGACACTCACCTTGCGCGGTTTTATGTGTGGGTGGGTCTTATGCTTTTCGACTCCTTGGTGCGCAAGGTGTCTTCCCCAGACATAGACCGGCATTGCCTATGTATGTGAGCATTTCGACGGTGTGGGACTACAGCCGAGCTGCTGTCGACTAGTTTGCCATGCCGTTGCACAGGCCGCGCCCCATTGCATGATCGGGACCTTCCGCCGCTGGTCAGCCCTCGGAGAGCCAGGTCGGTACGGCTACTCCACGGCCTTCTTACGCCTCTGAACCTCGACACCGAGGTAGGCACGCAGCCACTTCACGCCCTCGTGGAACACAGCGCCAGCACCAACCACGGCGAGGATCGCTGCGCCCAAGCCGGTGCCCCACGTCGTTTCGAGTCCACCCCACACGAGCAGAGACGTGAGGGGAGTCCACGTGCGCAGCTCGGTAGTGAGCACCCAGCGGACTGCTATAAGAAGAACGCCCAGTACGTCGGAGAGTCGCATGCGCACGGACGCTCGTAGGAGGCCGAAGGCGTAACTAACGGGTGCGGGAGTCTCCGCAAGGTCCGTAGCCCACTCCGTTGCGCGCCACTTTCTCCCACGACCACCAATCAGGGCGGCGATAGTCGCCAGCGTGCGAGGAATCGCGATGCGCAGGTTGCCAGCGAATTCCTTAATGTTTTCCTTGGAGACGATAGCCATACACACGGCGAGGGTGATGACAGAGATAACTGAAAGGGTGATCAGGGAGATCTCGCCCCAACTAGCAGCGGAACGTAGGTCACCGATCACAAAGAACACATACGCCGGCAGTATCAGGAGGATCGAGCCTCCGAGCACCATCTCGCGTCGCTCAAGCCTGACGGTGTACGGCTTAACCCAGACCCGCCCACCTACTGGACGTTTCCGGTAGTGCCCCTTCACGTAACTTCGTCTCACGTGGCACTCCCGGTCGGGCGGATCCGGCCAGTCAGCCAATTACGGCTCCGGCGAGTGGCTTGTGCGGAGGCGTACTCCTGTCGTCCGATACCAGACAGCGTGTAGAGCCGGCGCTTCGGACGA
>NZ_JBFBIK010000180.1:0-10169 GCF_040685555.1 Sphaerisporangium sp. NPDC088356 | reverse complement strand
TTATTGTCTTTTTGTATTTTTTTTTTTTCTCTGTTTTTTTTTACTTTTCACCGTGGGGTCGGGGGGGGGGGGGCCGCGGCGGGCCCCCGCCGGCCTGCTGGTCGTGGGGTCGGTCATCCCGGCCTCCGCCGCGGGCGGACCCAACCTGTCGCCAGGAAAGGCGACCCTGGCCAGCAGTTCCACGGGCGGATACGCGGTTTCGGCGATCAACGACGGCGATCAGGGCACCTACTGGGAGAGCGCCGGCAACAGCTTCCCGCAGTGGGCGCGGATCGACCTCGGCACCGCCACGAGCGTCGACCAGATCGTCCTGAAGGTGCCCGCGCCGGCCGTCTGGCAGACCCGCACCCAGACCCTTTCGGTCCAGGGCAGCGCGGACGGCTCCGCCTTCAGCACGGTCGTGGCCTCGGCGAACTACACGTTCAACCCGGCGACCGGCAACACGGTCACGATCAACTTCGGCGCCGCGTCCTACCGGTACTGGCGCGTGAACATCACCGCCAACACCGGCTGGCCCGCCGCGCAGATCTCCGAGTTCGAGCTGTACGGCGCGAGCGGCGGCGGCGACACCCAGGCCCCGAGCGCTCCGGCGAACCTCGCCTACACCCAGCCCTCGGGCACCCAGATCCAGCTGAACTGGACCGCCTCGACCGACAACGTGGGCGTCACCGGGTACGACATCTACGCCAACAACCAGCTGCGGGCGAGCGTCGGCAAGGTCACCACCTACACCGACACCCAGCCGGCCACGGCCACCGTGACGTACTACGTGAAGGCCAAGGACGCGGCGGGCAACCAGTCGGCCAACAGCAACTCCGTGACCCGCACAGGCACCGGCGACCCCGGCACGAACCTGGCGATCGGCAAGCAGATGGTCGAGTCCGGCCACGTGCACACGTTCGTCGCCGCCAACGCGAACGACAACAACCTGGCCACCTACTGGGAGGCCAACTCCGGCGCGTTCCCGAACACGCTGACCGCCAAGCTCGGCGCCAACGCCGGCGTCAGCTCGGTCGTGGTGAAGCTCAACCCCGACTCCTCGTGGGGCACCCGTACGCAGAACATCCAGGTCCTCGGCCGTGAGCAGAACGCCACGACCTACCAGAACCTGGTGTCGGCGGCCGACTACACCTTCAACCCGGCCTCCGGCGGCAACTCGGTGAAGATCGACCTATCCGCGACCGTCGCCGACGTCCAGCTGAAGTTCGCGAGCAACAGCGGCGCGCCCGGCGGGCAGGTCGCCGAGTTCCAGGTCTTCGGTGTCCCCGCGCCGAACCCCGACCTCACGGTCACGAACCTCTCGTGGACCCCCGCCTCCCCGATCGAGACCAACGCCATCACGCTGTCGGCCACGGTCAAGAACTCGGGCACCGCGGCGTCCGCCGCGGACAGCGTCAACCTCTACGTCGGCGGCACGCTGGTCGGCACCGTGGCGGTTCCCGCCCTGCCCGTCAACGGCACCGCCACGGTGACCTACAACCTCGGCACCCGTCCCGCGGGCAGCTACCCGGTCAGCGCCACGGTGGACGCGGACAACACGGTCTTCGAGCAGAACGAGACCAACAACTCCCTCACCGCGGCGTCGCCACTGGTGGTCACGGAGGCTCCCGGCCCCGACCTGCAGGTCCTCAGCATCAGCTCCAACCCCTCGAACCCGGCCGTCGGAGCGGCGGTCACGTTCAACGTGGCGGTGAAGAATCGCGGGAACACCGCGGCGAGCGTCACCACGGTTACCCGCCTGGTGGTGGGCGGCACCACGCTCAACACCAACACCCCGGCGATCGCCGCGGGCGCGACGGCCAACGTGGCCATCAGCGGAAGCTGGACCGCCACCAGCGGCGGTGCCACCATCACCGCCACCGCCGACGCGACCAACGTCGTCACCGAGACCAACGAGACCAACAACGCGTTCTCGCAGGCGATCGTCGTCGGGCGCGGAGCGGCGGTTCCGTGGGTCGAGTACGAGGCCGAGTCCGCCCGCTACCAGGGCACCCTGCTGGAGGCCGACGCGCTGCGCACCTTCGGGCATACCAACTTCGCGACCGAGTCCTCCGGCCGCAAGTCGGTGCGGCTGAACAGCACGGGGCAGTTCGTCGAGTTCACCTCGACCAATGCCTCCAACTCGATCGTGGTGCGCAACTCCATCCCCGACGCGCCGAACGGCGGGGGCATCGACGCCACCATCAGCCTCTACATCAACGACACCTTCGCCCAGAAGCTGACCCTCTCGTCTCGCCACAGCTGGCTGTACGGGAACACCGATGGGCCGGAGGCGCTGACGAACACTCCCCAGGCCGACGCCCGGCGCTTGTTCGACGAGTCGCACGCGCTGCTCACGCAGACCTACCCGGCCGGCACCAGGTTCAAGTTGCAGCGCGACGCGACCGACACGGCGTCGTTCTACATCGTCGACTTCATCGACCTGGAGCAGGTGGCGCCCCCGGCCGCCCAGCCGGCGGGTTGCACCTCGATCACCCAGTACGGCGCGGTGCCCAACGACGGCAACGACGACACCGCCGCCATCCAGCGGGCGGTTACCGACGACCAGAACGGCGTCATCAGCTGCGTCTGGATCCCCGCGGGGCAGTGGCGGCAGGAGCAGAAGATCCTCACCGACGACCCGCTGAACCGGGGCCAGTACAACCAGGTCGGCATCAGCAACGTGACGATCCGCGGCGCGGGCATGTGGCACTCCCAGCTCTACACCCTGACCGAGCCGCAGGACGTGGTGGGCGGCATCAACCACCCGCACGAGGGCAACTTCGGCTTCGACATCGACGGCAACACCCAGATCTCCGACATCGCCATCTTCGGCTCGGGCCGTATCCGCGGCGGAGACGGCAACGACGAGGGCGGAGTGGGCCTGAACGGCCGGTTCGGCCTGAACACCAAGATCAGCAATGTGTGGATCGAGCACGCCAACGTGGGTGTCTGGGTCGGCCGTGACTACGACAACATCCCGGCCCTGTGGGGGCCCGCCGATGGGCTGCAGTTCAGCGGCATGCGCATCCGCGACACCTACGCCGACGGCATCAACTTCACCAACGGCACGCGGAACTCGCGGGTGTTCAACTCGTCGTTCCGCACCACCGGCGACGACGCCCTGGCGGTCTGGGCCAACCAGGCGGTGAAGGACCAGGTCGTCGACAACACGCACGACAACCACTTCGTCAACAACACCATCCAGTTGCCCTGGCGGGCGAACGGCATCGCGATCTACGGCGGCTACGACAACTCCATCGAGAACAACCTGATCTACGACACCATGAACTACCCGGGCATCATGCTGGCGACCGACCACAGTCCCCTGCCCTTCTCGGGGACCACGTTGATCGCCGGCAACGCGATCTACCGTGGCGGCGGCGTCTTCTGGAACGAGGACCAGGAGTTCGGAGCCATCACGTTGTTCCCGTCGAGCAGGGACATCACCGGTGTCACGATCCGCGACACCGACATCTACGACTCGACCTACGACGGCATCCAGTTCAAGACGGGCGGCGGCAACATGCCGAACGTCGCGATCACCAATGTGCGGATCGACAAGTCCAACAACGGCGCCGGCATCCTGGCCATGAGCGGGGCTCGCGGCAACGCGACGCTGACGAACGTGACCATCACCAACTCGGCCACCGGGAACATCGTGCGGCAACCCGGAACGAGCTTCGTGATCACGGGCGGCTAGCCCTTCCGGCACGGGTTCATCAGCTCGAAGAACGACCGGCCATGTGGCGTGCTCCTTCTCACAAGGAGCACGCTCATGGCCGCTCGTGTCCGTCCGGTAGGTCTCGCCGATCGCCGCCGGGCAGGTGACGACGTCGGCGAACGCCCGCCGTGCGCCTGCCGGAGGCGCACGAATCCAGGGCACGCGACCGTTTCGGTAACGTCTGGTCCATGCGGCTTCACGTGGGATGCGCGATGTGGAATCACGCGCCATGGCAGGGGCGTTTCCTGCCCCATCCACTTCCTCCCGGCGAGCGCCTTCGGTCCTATGCGACCTGGTGCAACGCGGTGGAGGGCAACACGACGTTCTACGCCACACCGGCGAGGAGCACGGTGGAGTCGTGGGCCAGGCAGACCGATCCCGAGTTCCGGTTCGTGGTCAAGCTGCCCAAGTCGATCACGCACGAGCGCCGCCTCACCGGCGCCGAGGAGGAGCTCCGGTCGTTCCTGGACGCGATCGAGCCACTCGGGCCGCGGGCCGACGCCCTGTGGATCCAGCTGCCGGGGTCGTTCGCCCCGGCCGACCTCGGCACCCTGGCCGGTTTTCTCCGCCGGCTCCCCCGCTCGCACAGATACGCCGTCGAGGTACGTCACCGCGCGTTCTTCGAGGACGAGCGATCCGAACGGCTACTCGAACGGGTTCTCGCGGGCGCCGACGCCGAGTGGATCCCGTTCGACACCACCGTCTTCTTCCAGAGCCCTCCGACCAGCGACGCCGAACGAGAGGCGTGGACGAGGAAGCCGCGCGTGCCCCTCCGGTCGCGCGCTCTCACCGGCCGTCCGATCGTCCGCTACCTCGGACGGGACGACGCGTCGCGCACGATCGAGGGCTGGCGGCAATGGGTCGGCGCGGTCACCGAATGGCTGCGCGAAGGCCGCTCCCCCACCGTGTTCGTCCACACCCCCGACAACGCCGACGCCCTGACTCTCGCCCGCCGATTCCACGACGAAGTACGAGCCCGCCTACCCGAGCTGGACCCGCTCCCCGAACCCTTGCCGACCGAGCCGCTGACCCTCTTCTGAGCGGATCACGCGGATCCGCGCGGATGAACAACCGCGACAACGGCGCCCAGGTCATCGACGTGACCGGTGTGTCCACGGCCGACGGCGCCCCGTTCCAGCTGTGGACGTACGGCGGCGGCGGCAACCAGCGGTGGCAGGCGCTGTCGGAAGGCGGCGGCTACTACCACTTCGTCAGCCGCCTCAGCGCGAAGCGCCTGAGCGTGCCGGGCGCCTCGACGGCCGGCTCCGTCCAGCTGGTACAGCGCACCTGCGACGGCACGCCCGCGCAGTCGTTCAGGATCTCCCAGCAGCCCTGACCCCGGCGGGACCTCCCCGGTGCCGACCCGGGCGGGGCGCGTCCGAAGAGCGCGCCCCGCCCGGTCCATGGATCAGAGCTGGCCGCTCTCGATCGCCGCCTTGAGCCCCGCCTGCGTCTGCTGGTGGGAGGCGACGCCGTTCGTGACGACGAAGTCGATCAGCGAGGTGTCCGCGTCGAAGGTGAGGTACTCGGTGACCTGGGCCTTCCCGCCGGGGAGCTTCTTGAAGACGATCTTCTGGTGCGTGACGACGTTGGGCTCCGACCAGGTGTCCGTCTCGTAGTAGAGATCCTCCTGGTGGATGCGCTGCTGCGCGTGCGTCTTGCTGGTGACGATCGTGCCCTGGTACGGGATGTCCTCGATCGCCGTGAAGTTGATGTAACGCGTGTCGCGCTGGCACCACTCCTTGTGGGTGATGACCCGCTTGAGGAACGCGGCCCTGCCGATGTGATTGTTGATGTTGGAGTACTTCTCGAAGACGCGTTTCACGGGAGCGTTGATCTCGACCGAGATCTGGGCCGTGTCCCGGCTCCGCCCCGACCCCGGAAGGGGAGGTGCGGTCTTGTAGAACTTGTAGGTGTCCCACGCGGTCTGCCACTGGAGGGCGATTTCGGCATCGCTCTCAGGGGTGTCCGCGCGGGCCGGGCCGGCGAAGGCGGTGAGCGCGATCGTCGCGGCGAACACCGGGGCCGCGAGCAGTCGCAGGAGCTTCTTCACATACACCTCAAAAGGAGACAGTAACTACGAATGATCTTTTACCGCACATAACCGTGATTGAGAACCCCTTCACGGCGAAGCGGCGAGGATCCGGCCCGCCGCCCGGCGAACGGCCGCTTCCGCGGGCAGGCGGAGACCACGCCCCCGCGGTGGCCGCATCGCTCCCGTGTCCGCCAGGTCCGGCACCTGCCGGAGACCACGGCCCGGTTTCAACGCAACGCCTGCCAATAGAGCGGACTCCTGCGGTTCGCCACCTTGAGTAGCTTGAGTAGGGGGTTACTCAGGCATCCTTCCTCCGGCTCCGCGCACAGTGGGCAGGGCACATCAGGACGCGGCGAAAAACGGCCGTCCATGATCAGGAGGATGACGTGACCGGAACAGCGTACGAGCCGACCGTCGAAGAATTGCGTGACCGATTCCAGCATGCGAGGGACGCCTTTGCAGCGGCGGGCGGAAAGCTCCCCGGCAAACGCGTGGAGAGCGAGAATGCCCCGCTGACGTGCGAGCAGCTGCTGGCGGCCGCCTCGATCACGCTCTGGTACGCGCAGGAAGCCGCCATCCAGGGCTACGGCGACGTGTACACGGCGTACTACCTTGGCCTTTCTGAGGCCTACGCGGCCCAGGCCACGGCCTCGGGGTGCTGGTAGCCGTCGACCACCAGGGCGGCTACGCGTGCGACGCCCAGCCGCCCTAACCCCCCCGCGGGCCGCTGTCCTCGGCCACAGGATGAGGGCCGCGGACACCGCAGAGTTGCCGTGACATCCATTGTCGGCTTTGCTCAAATGGGATGTAATACATTAAAGCGGATAGGGAAACGTTCCGGTACATATCTGCACATTAGGGGATTTAGCAGGCTGTGCACCCGGGCCGTGTGAAATGTCATCGATGGCAGATTTCACAATTCGCCTATATCATCGCCGATCGTGGCTGAAGGTGATCTTTCGCGTCCGTCGCCGGCCGACGATCTGATGTTCGTCATGCGCGCCGACGTGACGGGTCGTACGCGACTACTTCCCCGCCTCGCGAGCCCGGGGCCGGCGGGCCCCGTCCCCGGTGAGCCGATGCGCGAGAGCGCGTCACTCCCGGCCTCGCGTCAGGCCAGGACCGCCTCCACGCGACCGCCCAGGACGCCACCGGCAGGTGCCGCCGGCGAAGCCGTCATCAGCCCTCGGTGACCCCTCCCCCGCCCCCCATCCACGGAGTTCCGTATGTCCCTCACAGAGCAACGGCCCAGCGCCGTTTCCGCCGCACTCGCCAAGGATCGGCTCGGCGTCCCATCGGTCGTGTTCTTCGTCGTCTCCGCGGCGGCGCCGCTGATGGTGGTCGCGGGTTCGGTCCCGACGGCGTACGCGGTGACGGGCGTCATCGGTGTGCCGTTCGCGTTCCTGATGCTGGGCGCGATCTTCGCGCTCTTCGCCGTCGGGTACGTGACGATGGCCAGGCACGTCGTGAACGCGGGCGCGTTCTACGCCTATGCCGCCCAGGGGCTCGGCCGGACGCAGGGGGTGGCGACCGCGTGGGTGGCACTGCTGGCCTACAACGCGCTGCAGCTGGGCCTCTACGGCATCATCGGGTCGGCCGCCGAGCCGCTGCTCCTCGACTGGTTCGGTGGCTCACCCGCGTGGTGGGTGATCGCGCTGGTGGCGTGGGCGCTGACCGGCCTGCTCGGCCTGCTGCGGGTGGACGTCAACGGCAAGATCCTCTCTGTGCTGCTGGTCAGCGAGATCGCGGTCGTCCTGGTGTTCGACATCGGTGACCTGGCCAACACCGCCCCGACCGGCATCAGTTTCGAGGGCTTCACCCCCGGCTCGCTGTTCGTGCCCGGCGTGGGCGCCGCGCTCGCCACCGTCGTCGCGGGGTTCGCCGGCATCGAGTCGTCGGTGGTCTTCGCCGAGGAGTCCAAGGACCGCGACAGGACCGTGCCCGTCGCCACCTACCTGGGCATCGCGATCATCGCGGTGCTGTACTCGATCTCCGCCTGGGCCCAGACGGTGCCGCCCGGGCCGGGCGGAATCGTCAAGGCGGCGACCGAGCAGGGGCCCACGCTGATCTTCAACCAGGCGTCGGCCCACATGGGCTCCACGGTCGCGACGATCGGCTCCGTACTGTTCGTGACCAGCAGCATCGCCTGCATGATCGCCTTCCACAACACCACGGCCCGCTACATCTTCGCCCTGGGCCGTGAGAACGTGCTCCCCTCGGTGTTCGGGCGCACCTCGGCCCGTACCGGCGCTCCGATGGCCGGATCGCTGCTGCAGACGGCGCTCGGGCTGATCGTGATCATCGTCTACGCGATCTTCGGCCTCGATCCGGTCACGAAGCTGTTCTTCACCTTCGGCGCGTTCGGTGGTCTCGGACTGCTCACCCTGCTCACCGTCACCTCGATCGCGGTGATCGTGTTCTTCGCACGGAACCCCTCGGGCGAGACGGTATGGCGGACGCGGATCGCCCCCGCCCTGGCCGCCCTCGCGCTCTGCGTGATCATCGGGATGACGCTGATCAACTTCGACACGGTGCTCGGGGTCGCACCCGACTCGGTCATCCGCTGGATCCTGCCCGGCATCTTCGTCGTCGCGATCGTCTTCGGTATCGTCTGGGCACGTGTGCTGAAGGTGACCAGGCCGGAGGTGTACGCCAACATCGGCTACGGCGCGCAGGCCGTCACCGGAGGCTCCAAGTGACGACCGAGATCACCCGGTTGACGGACGCGGCCGTGGCCGGCGAGATCATCGCCGACGCGTTCAGCCCCGATGCGATCACCAGTTGGCTCATCCCGCCGGTGCGGGACCGGGTGCCCATCCAGCGGCGCTTCTTCACCATGCACGCCGCGCACGCGCTCGACCACGGCGACATCTACGGGATCCACGAGTCGGGCGAGCTCGCCGGGGTCGCGGTCTGGTTCACCGCGCCGTTCCCCGAGATCCCCGGCCAGGAGGACGTGATCGCCTCCTTCGCCGGGGAACACGCCGAACGCTTCGGCATCCTCGGCGAGCAGATGGACAAGCTCCACCCGCACGAGCCGCACCACTACCTGGCGTTCATCGCCCTGGTACGCGGGAAGACCGGCCGCGGCCTCGGCAGCCTGCTGCTGGAGGAGCACCACCGGCGGCTCGACGCCGAAGGGATGCCCGCCTACCTGGAGGCCAGCAGTCAGGCGAGCCGCCGGCTCTATCTCCGGCACGGCTACGTGGACATGCCGGAGCTGCTCAGGCTGCCCGACGGCCCGGTCATGTACCCGATGTGGCGCGCGCCGCTCCCCCGCGGTGGCTCACCGGCCGACGGCCATGTCGAGGAGAGCCGCCCGGGCACCCCTGGGTGACCAGGCCGCGCGGGTCTACGCCCGCGTCGGCTAGCGGAAGGCGGGCGAGATCCTGCACATCTCGCTCCGCTGACGCGTGCGGACCCGCTTACTCTCCGCTCGTTCCGGTCGCCGGTCAGGGCTGGATGTTCTCCAGGTCCTCCAGAAGGTGCGGGTGCTTCGGCTCCCAGCCGAGCGCCTGCCGGGTGTGTGTGCTGGACGAGGGCTGGTCGTTCGCGAAGACCGGGCCGAGGGGGCCGTAGGTCTCCGATGGCACCGACTCGACCGGCAGGCCCAACCGTCGGCCGATGACCGCGGCGATGTCACACACCTTGTCTCCCTCGTCGGCCACGGCGTGCCAGGAGGTACCGGCCGGCGCCTGCTCCAAGGCGAGCCGGAAGAGGACGGCCGCGTCGAGCGCGTGCACGGCCGGCCAACGCTGTGCGCCGTCGCCCGGGTAGCCGGATACTCCGGTCTGGCGTGCGATGCCGGTCAGCATTCCGGCGAACCCGCCCGTGCCCTGGTTGTGAACCGTGCGCGGCAGGCGTACGGCCGTGCTCCGGACTCCGCGCGAGGCCAAGCCCAGGACCGCCGTGACCGCGCGGCCACGACCACCGACCGGCCCGTCGGTCAGCAGCGGGTCGGCCTCGGTGGAGGCGCGGCCCGGCACATAGGGCGTACCCGAGACGGTGACGAAGGGGCGGTCGCTGCCGACGAGTTCCTCGCCTAGGGTCGCGAGGGCGGCACTTTCCTCGGCGACCGCCTTTGCGAGGGCGTCGGGGCTGCTGAAGTCGTTGCTGAATGCCAGGTGGATCACCCCGTCGGCCTGAGCGACGCCGGCGCGAAGGACGTCCAGGTCGGCGAGAGCTCCCCGGAGCGGCTTGGCGCCGGCCGCCTCGGCGGCCATCGCGGACGCGTCGGAGCGGGCGAGGGCGAGGACGGTGTGGTCGTTGCCGAGCAGTTCGGCGACGACGGCGGAACCGATCAGACCGGTGCCACCGGTGACAAAGACGCGCATGGAACTCTCCCGCAAGTGATGGGACTCTTGTCCCGTCACCCTAACAGGGTGACGGGACAAGAGTCCCATCGTGCGTATGATGGACCCATGGGTCGAT
>NZ_JBFBIK010000179.1:0-10225 GCF_040685555.1 Sphaerisporangium sp. NPDC088356 | reverse complement strand
CGGCGTCGCCGTGACGGCGGGGCCGCCCGCACCGATAAAGGCACATCAGATCGCCACGTCGAGAAAGGGAAGCCATGGACAATGCCGAGCCCGTGACGCAGGACCTACCCGCCGAAACCGATCCCCCGGCCGCCAAGATATCGATCAGGCTGCTGGACAAGGTGGAGACCACCAACTCCTACAGCGGAAACTCCAACAGCTAGTCCACCGTGAGACCCGGGCCGGTCCGCCACTCGGTGAACCCGCTGGAAGCACGGCACCGATGAAGAACGCATCACGCCGGAGGTGAGCCACGGCACGAAGAACCCGCGCCCGTTCACGGGGAAAATGCATTCGGCAGACATGAGCGGGCGGGAAGACAGCGATATAGCGATATAAGGCTCGGGCGCGCGAGTCCGCCATCGCGCGCATCCGGGTCACCGTCTACTTCAGTGGGGATTCCGGTGAACAGACAATTACCACGCCTTCATACCGTCCCAGGCCGCCTCCTGGGGAAAAAGGAGTACGGATCCGACTTTTTCGGCATTTTTCATGAGATGGAAGGAGTCATCTGGAAACTCGAACGCGCCCAGACCTTCGACGAGGGTTCCGATCCGAGCTGGAACGCCATGCGACGCGGCGACTGGCGCCGCTCGCTGGCCCTGCTGGAGGAGGCCAGGGACACGATCACCGCCGATCTGCCCGCCCGAGGCCGGCTGCGCCGCCTGCGCGTCGCCCAGTGGCCGCTCACGCCGTACATGCAGTGGGAGTTCCACCTGCTCGCCCTGCGGGCGCGGCTGGGCGAGCAGGGCAGGGTCGTGGAGTCCGCCGAGGTGTCCGGGCTCGAGGCCCGCGCCCCGCTCCCAGAGCTGGTGATCTTCCCCGGCGTCCGGATGTACCACGTCTTGTACGACTCGCGAGGCGCCTGCACCGGGGCTCGCAGGATCGACGACGGCGAGGTGGTCGAGGCGTGGACCTCGGTGGTCGCCTCCCTGTACGAGGGGGCGCGGGACCTGGAGGACTACGTGGAACGCCGGGTCCTGCCGCTGCCGCCACCACGACCGGACCTCGTCATGTCCCTGCCATCCCCGAGTCGCCACCCCGCCCGGCCGTGACCGCGGTCCGGCTCCACGCTCTGGGCGTCCGCGAGGACCGCGGCGAGTGGATCGTCGGCAGGCCCGACACCGGCGTGTGCGTCGCGGTGCCGTACGAGGGGGTGCGCGCCATCCGGCTGCTCCAGGAGGGCATGACCGTCCCAGTGGTCCAGCGCCGGCTGCGGACCGAGACCGGCGCGAACCTCGACGTGGCCGACTTCGTCGCGGGTATGGCGGCCGTGGGCCTGGTGGCCTCGATCGGCGACCGGGTGCTCGACACCCCGCCCGCTCCCCGGCCGTCGCTTCCGTGGTTGCCGGCGAGGCTGGTCCGCTGGACCCTGAGCCCGATCCTTCACTCGCTGATGGCCGCGCTGGTGCTCGGCGGGCTCGCCGCCGTGCTCCTGCGCCCGAAGGTGGTCCCCCGCTGGGACTCCCTGCTGTGGAGCGAGCACGGCACGCTCGTTCTGCTCGGCGAGATCGTCGTGGTCACCGTGCTGGTCTCCCTGCACGAGCTGGCGCATCTGTGCACCGCCAGGGCCGCGGGGGTGCCGGGACGCATCCGGCTGGACACGCGGCTGCAGTTCCTCGCCGTGCAGACCGACGTGTCGGGCATCTGGCTGGCCGGACGGCGCGCGCGCCTGACGGTCTACCTGTCCGGCATGGCCGTGGACGCCACCCTGCTGGGCGCGTGTCTCGGAGCGATGGCGCTCTTCGGCACGCACGCGGTGCCGTCCATCGTCGCGCTGACCGAGATGACGGCGCTCGCGCTGCAGTTCCTGGTCTTCATGCGCACCGACCTGTACTTCGTGATCCAGGACCTGACCGGGTGCCGCAACCTCTACTCCGGTGCGTGCGCCTACCTGCTGTACGTGGTCCGCCGCGCCACGCGCCGGCCGGCAGTGGACCCGCTCGGCGGACTCGACCGGCGGGAACGACTGGCGACCCGGCTCTACAGCGGGTTCCTCCTCGCCGGGACGACCCTGTGCCTCGGGCTCTTCCTCACCATCTCGCTGCCCTTCGTCGCCGCCCTGGTCAGCCGATCCCTCGGCATCCTGGCGCGGAACGACGGCATCCTGTGGACCGGCGACGCGCTCGCCACCCTCGCCGGCGTCATCGGCTACCAGCTCGCCTGGGCCGGCGCCTGGGCGCGCAGGCACGGCCCCCGCGTACGGCGGCTCCTCGCCCGTGGGGTCGCGCGGCGCCGGTCTTCTCCGGTCTGAGACGGCCGCGCTACGCCCGCTCGGCGGCGGGGAGGGCCGCTCCCCGCCGCCGGAGCCCGCTCAGTTCAGCCGTTCAAGGTAGCCGCCCTCCACCAGCCAGCTCACCGACACCTCGTCGCGCAGCTGGGGCGACTCGGGGATGAGCCTGCTCACCAGGTGGTACTGGTCCCCGCCGCCCGGCTGCTGGAACGCTGAGGCGATGGGACCGAAGTCGACCGCGAACTCCCTGCTCACCCGGTACTCGTGGTAGCTGCAGGGGTACTCGGGCGCGGCGGGGAAGGTCTCCAGGCTGGTCGGGGGAATGCCGCGCTTGGAGAACGGCGTGCCGAGCGGTGCCAGGAAAGCCCCGCCCTCGCCCCCGAAACGATCCACCTTCTCGCCGACGCGGAGCGTCATCGGAGTGATCAGTGCCCGGCCGTTGGAATATCCCCCCGAATGGGCGAAACCGAAGTCGGGCGGATAGCGATAGGAAGACGCCGCCCAGATCCAGTAACGGTTGAGGAACTTCTGCGGCGGGATACCGCCAAGCGGCACGTAATCCCTGAGGATCTCGCCAAGGAGCCCTTCCTTCGGAAGGAACTTCGGCCCGAGCCTTCGGTCCTCATTGACATACGGGGCTGTGCAGACGTGTTCGGCCGGGTCCGGGTCCTCCGTCGCCGCCGGCGACCGGCCCTGCCGGGAAGCGGAGGCGGACACGGCCGGCAGGGCTGGAGTCGCCGTCCAGCCGGGACCGGCTGGCGAAGCAGTAGAGGCCCTGGTGACGGCCTCGGCCGGGACACCGGTGAGGGAAAGGGCGGCGATGCCGAGGGCGGCGGCAAGCGACGCGCGACGGCGAAAATTTCGCAATGGATCCTCCTGATGATCGGAAGCCGGATTCCGCCATGTCTCCTCGATGTGTGAATCGAGAGAAACGGCACCCTTGACGGGATCCGCCCTTTTCATCTGGACGGCCGGCCGCCGGTTTCACGGCTGTCCGGAAACCGGCGGCCCGGTAATTCGAGCCGTTTCCGAGATGAGCGGAGCGATTGATCCGTGCGTACCCGCTTCTTGATCAGGAGTCCTGCGAGCGAAGCAATGAAACCACAAAAAACAAACGCCAAAAGGCGCAATCAACTGGATATGTTAAGCACAATGGGGATATGCCGGCCGGAGCCGCCGCGGCGGCGCGCACCACGGCGGGCCGTTCACCCGAAAGCGGACGGCCAGAGCGGCCCATACGTCCGCAACCGGGCCGGTCAGGGCGGGACGTCGGTCCGGCCAGGGCGGGCCGTTCGCCCGTAACCGGGCCGGTCAGGTCGGCCGAGGCCGCCGGAGCCGGGCGGCCCGTGTTGGGTGAACCCGGCCCAGGCGGAAGAATGCAGGCAAGCGCCCATGCGAGGAGGTCAACGGTGACCCGCCAGATCGTCTCCGTCGTCGGTGGCAAGGCCGCCGACGACCCCAACGCCACGACCTACGACTCGGTCAACCCGGCGAGGACCGGCGAGACCGTGGCCCGAGTCCAGCTCGCCGGTGACGCCGCCTTCGCCTGGGCCTGTAGCGTGGCCGCCGCCGCGCAGCGCGAGTGGGCGCGGGTGCCCGCGCCGGTCCGCGGCCGGGTCATCGCCTCGATCGGCCGGCTGGTCGAGGCCAACGCCGAGACTTTGGCGAAGCTGGTCACCGACGAGATCGGCAAGCCGTACGCCGAGGCGCTGGGCGAGGTCAGGGAGATCGTCGACACCTGCGACTTCTTCCTCGGCGAGGGCCGGCGGATGTACGGCCAGACCATTCCGTCGGAGATGCCGGACAAGAACCTTTTCACCTTCAGGGTGCCCGTCGGGGTGGCCGCGGTGATCACGGCGGGCAACTTCCCGGTCGCGGTGCCGAGCTGGTACCTCGTCCCGGCCCTGCTGTGCGGCAACGCCGTGGTGTGGAAGCCCGCCGAGTACGCCTCGGCGTCGGCGCACGCGCTCTACCGGCTGTTCGTGGCGGCCGGGCTGCCCGACGGGGTGCTGAACCTGGTGTTCGCCGACGGCCCCTCGACCTTCGCCGGGCTGGACGCCGCGCTCGCGGAGGGCACCGTGCAGAAGGTCGGCTTCACCGGGTCGACCGCCGTCGGGCGCCAGATCGGCGAGCTGTGCGGGCGGCACCTGCAGTCGCCCTGCCTGGAGCTGGGCGGCAAGAACCCCATGGTCGTCATGCCCGACGCCGACCTCGACCTGGCCGTGGAGGGCGCGCTGTTCTCGGGGTTCGGCACGGCCGGGCAGCGCTGCACGTCACTCGGCACCGTGCTGGTGCACCGGTCGGTGCACGACGAGTTCGTCGGCCGGTACGCGCGAGCCGTACAGGAGGCCACGGTCGGGGACCCCTCGGGCGACGTCCTCTACGGCCCGATGCTCGACCACCGCTTCGCCGAGCGCTACGAGGAGTACCTCGGCTGGATCCAGCCCCACCACAAGGTGGTCACCGGCCCCACCGGACGGATCACCGGGGACAACCCCCGCGGCGGCTTCGACGGCGGCGGGGGCCTGTACTACCACCCGGTGGTCGTGGACGGGCTGCGCCCCGGGGACCGCCTGTTCATGGAGGAGACCTTCGGGCCCATCGTCGGCGTCAGGTCGTTCGGCAGCCTGGACGAGGCGATCGAGCTGGCCAACCGCCCCGGCTACGGGCTCTCGTCCTCGATCTACACCACCGACCCGAAGGCGGCGTTCCGATTCCGTGCGGGCATCGGGGCGGGCATGGTCAGCGTCAACAACTCCACCTCGGGCGCCGAGGCGCACCTGCCCTTCGGCGGCAACGGCAAGTCGGGCAACGGCAGCCGCCAGTCGGGCGTGTGGGTGCTCGACCAGTTCACCCGCTGGCAGGCGATGAACTGGGACTACTCGGGCCGTCTCCAGAAGGCCCAGATGGACGTCGCCGAGATCATCCCCGACCTGGAGTTCCGGCTCTAGGCGGCGTCAGCCCCCGTTCAGGCCGATTCGAGGGCGTCAGCCTCCGTTCAGGCCGTTGCGACGCTGGCGGCGTCAGCCTCCGTTCTGGCCGTTGCGGCCGTCGTAGCCGAGAAGGCGCATCGCCGTCTCGGGCTCCATGGCGGCCGCGAGCAGCTGTGCCCGCTCGACGGCGCGGTCCCTGGACTCCTCGGCCCTGACCCGCATGGCCTGCTGGCCGCGGATCATGAGAACCGCGACGACGGCGCCGACCAGAAGCAGCACCGCCACGACGATCAGCGCCAGGATGCCACCGGTGTTCGAGGCGGTCGCCACGCCGTCCGCACCCGGAGCCGGGTTCCCCGCGAACAGCACGAGCCCGAGGAGCACGAACACCACGAGCGCCGCGGCGGACGCCAGGGCGATCGCGACGGGCCGTCGTGACCTGCGCACGGTGGGGGCCGGGCCGGGCACGGGCGGCGGCACATGGGCGGCCGCCGGCCGATCGGGGCTCCACGGGATGAACTCCGGCGAGGAACCCCCGTTGGCGGAGGGAGCCGCGGCGGCGGCATGACCGTTGCCGGGCAGCGTGAACCACGGGCCGTCGGCGACTTCCGAGCCGGGGCCGCTGACGATCGCCGTGCCGGGACCGTTCGGCGGCACGGTTCCCTCACCGTTGCCTCCAGGACCGTTCGGCACGGTTCCCTGACCGTGGGTCCCAGGACCGTTGACGGGATCGGCGAGGACCGGCGGACCGTACGGGCCGGACTGCGGGCCACCGTACGGTCCGGACTGCGGGCCACCGTACGGGCCGGACTGCGGGCCACCGTACGGGCCGGGCTGCGGGGCTCCGTACGGGCCCGGCACCACCTGACCGGCGATGACCGGCTGGGGAAGCCGGGCCGGTCTCGGCTGGGGCAGCGCGGAGGTCACGTGGCTGTGCGTGCGGTGCGCGGCCGCGGCCACCTCGTGGTAGGCCTCCAGCTCCTCGTAGAACTCCTCCGAGGTGTAGAGCGAGCCGTCGACCAGCGGGCCGCGCGTCCCGTCGATCACCGCGATCACGTCGTCGCCGTTGAGCGTCTTGTGCTGCTCCAGCGCGTGCGCCACGCACAGCACCTCGCGGCGGTTGTCCTTCAGCAGGTCCTCGGTCTTCTTCAGAATCCTGGCGAGGTTGTACTCGATGCGCTCGGCCAGCATGTCGGGGGTCAGATGGTCGCGGCGCCCGCCGGGCTCCTGGGTGTACCCGATGCCGCCGGTGCCGCCCGGCCGGGGCGCCGCCTTGCCGTCCCTGATGCCGAGCTGCTGCAGCGCCGCCAGCGAGGCGACGCCGACGCCCATGCCCCAGTAGGCCTCCATGAGCCCGGTGACCATGGTCGCGCTCTCGAGGTCGCCGGAGACGCCGGAGGAGTTGTCCTCCCCGAAGAACATGCGCTCGCCGGCCAGGGAGGCGAGCGACACGATGATGTCGGACTCGTACTCGCTGCGCCAGCGGGTGAACTGGTCCTCGGGCTTGATGCTGGAGACCATGCCGAGGTAGTCGGCGCCCTTCTCGATCGTCGCGATGTCGATCTCGAGGTGCTGGCGGGTCCGGTAGGCCGCCACGGCGTGGCAGGCCTCGTGCACGGCCACCGCGTGGCGCTCGCGCTCGATGTACTCGACGTCCTCGGGCGGCCCGAGCTGCTTCAGCCGCTTGGCCGTCGTGACGTCCGCCCAGGTGATGACCTCGCGCCCGCCGCGGATGGCCGTGATGAGCGACTCGTTCACCAGGTCCTTGATGGTGGCGCCCGTGGCGTACGGCGTGATCGTGGCCAGCTTGTCCATCTGCTCGGGGGTGAGCTCGTGGCGGACCTTGTCGAAGTAGCCCTGGTAGGTGCGGACGCGCCCGGCCTTGGACGGGTAGCCCACCTTGTAGATGCGGTCGATACGTCCTGGCCGCAGCAGCGCCTCGTCCAGCGAGTTGGGCATGTTGGTGGCCATCATGACCAGGATCCGGTACTTCGGCGGCGGCTTGGGCCGCATGCCGAGCAGCCGCCGGACGTAGCGGTTGATGAACCCGCGCGGCTTCTTCAGGCCGGACAGCTCGGTCAGCAGCGCTTGCAGCGTGCCCTGGTCGCCGCCGCCGCCCATCATGCCCATCGGGGACACGACGCGGTCGCGGCCGGGCTCGGGCGCGGTGGCGCCGAGCGCCCGCCGGGTCAGCACGTCCCTGGTGTCGCTCGACAGGTAGGTGAACCCGTGGCAGGCATCGGTGTGGAACGGGGCGCCGACCGCGAAGCCGCCGCCTCCGGGCGGCCCCTGCTGGGCGAGCGCGCCGCGCCTGCCGAGAGAGTCGGCCTCGTCGAAGAAGACGATCACGCCGCCGTACCTGAGCGCCAGCTTGCGCAACTTCCTGAACAGTGACTTCACCTTCAGGATGCCGATGCCCATGAACATGTTGACGAAGGCGCCGGGGTCCACGAAGACGTACGGCCGCCCGGTCTCGCCCGCGACCGCCTCGGCCATCAGGGTCTTGCCCGTGCCCGGCGGGCCCCACAGGAGCAGGCCGCTCGGCACGTACCCGCCCTTGTCCTCGATCTCGTCGGGCTTCTCCAGGAAGACGATGTTCTCCTTCACGCGCTCGACGACGTGGTCCTGGCCCCACACGTCGGAGAAGCGGGTCTTGATGTCGTCGGGGAAGTAGGTCTCGACGCCGCCCCTGGACATGAACCAGAAGAGCCCGACGAACTGGATGATGACGAAGAAGAACCCGAAGGCGAGCTGCAGCCCGTACGGGAGCACCTGCCAGAGCAGGGCGGGCGCCTGGAAGAGCGCGAGCGCCGGGGAGACGTCGAGGATCTGGCCCAGCACGAGCGCGAGCAGCACGATCCAGAAGAGCCACTTCAGCGCTCTGGCGATGCGGTAGCGATTCCAGTCGCTGAACCGGCGCCGCGTCCACCCGTCGAAGCCCCCGAAGACCTTCGTGGTCCAGAACCGGTGGTAGGACGCCGACCGCTCGCTCATCAGGAAGTGGAACTGCCGTAAGACCTCCGCGCCCATCAGCACCAGGATGATCGAACCGGCCCGGCTCGCCGTGACGTCCCGCACGGCGTCGCCGAACGGCATGATCCCCTCGAACGAGGCCATGTCATGCCAGACGAGCACGAGGAGCGCGAGCGCCAGCACGAGCAGGATCTTGATCCTGTCCCAGAAGGCCATGGTGCGCCTGGTGGCGGAGTCGGGCCCGGAGTCGGGAGCGCGCAGCCCCGTGGGCTGCTCAGGCGCGGGGGCGTGTGTCATCGGGGCTCCTCACCCGGTCACCCGGGAATTCGCTTGACCTTGAAGGACTGCGCGATCCTGTCGAGTTCCCGCGTCCGGCTCTGGTAGCACGTGGCGGAGCAGCGGATGAGGAGGACGGATACGCGACTGCCGTCCGCGGCGAGGTAGGCGGTCTGGTCGAAGGTCTGAACCGGGCCTCCGAGCACCTTGAAGTTGTAGACCAGGTGGACGCCTCGCACGCCGTCCTTGGGTGGGAGCACCTCGTCGCTGAGGAGTTCGAAGTCCTTGAAGGGATAAGCGGCGCTCTCCTCCAGCTTCTCGCGGAGGTCGTCGCTGACCACGACCGGCAGCATCGCCGCGTTGCGCAGGACGTCAAGGGAGACCGCGTCCCGCTCGGACTTGGTGAGCTTCGACACCATCGCGAAGACGAATGGCTCGTCGGATCCCTCGGAGTCCAGCAGGTGGTCGGCCGACGGCGTGCTGAAGCCGTCGTAGCCGACCGTCCAGGAGAGCTGTTTTCGTACCTGGGCGGTGGCGGAGGTCATGTCGCCGAAGACCTTCCGGTCCAGCGCTTTCTGGTCTACCTTCTGCCACGTGGCGGGCACCTTGAAGTAACTCTGCCCATCGTTGCCCATGACATACGTGAAATCGGCACCACCACAACCGGCCAGCCCGGCGACCAGCACCGACGTCGCCGCCGACATGATCAGCCGAGACCCCACCCGCGCTCTTTCCACAGGGGCCTTACCTCCGCTTTGCGGGTCAACATGGTTGTTGTGCCCGCTTTCCCGGGCGCCCTCCCCTGCAAAGATTTTGGAAATCTTGACCAAATCTTGCCGGAAAGTTAGCTCGTGTTGTTACACAGCCCGGCCTCACGGTCGCCGGGAATAGTTGAAACATCAACTTCTGTTGTGCGGAACCCGGCGAGCGGGCGGCTCCGGGCGCGTGTGGCGTCCGGGGTCGCTAGTCTGCGTTCATGCCTACCGCACTGATCACGGGCGCGACCGCCGGCATCGGCGCCGCCTTCGCCCGCAGGCTGGCCGCCGACGGCTTCTCCCTGGTCCTGGTCGCCCGCGACGAGAAGCGCCTCACCACGGCGGCGTCCGAGCTGCACCGCCGGTACGGCGTGGCGGCCGAGGTGCTCGCCGCCGACCTCGCCACCGGCGAGGGGATCACCACGGTGGAGGAACGGCTGCGCGAGGGGGTCGACCTGCTGGTCAACAACGCCGGCTTCGGCCACTCCGGCGCGGACCTCGACGTGCCGGTGACCGACGAGCTGACCATGCTGCGCGTGCACTGCGAGGCGGTGCTGCGGCTGACCATGGCCGCGCTGCCCGCCATCCGGGCGCGGGGCCGCGGCGGAGTGATCAACGTCGCGTCCGTGGGGGCGTTCTTCCCGCAGGGCACGTACAGCGCCTCCAAGGCCTGGGTGGTCACGTTCAGCGAGTCGCTCGCCCTGCGGATCCCCGAGCCGCGCGTCCGGGTCATGGCCCTGTGCCCGGGCTTCGTGCGCACCGAGTTCCACGAGCGGGCGGCGATCGACACCTCGGGCATCCCCGGTTTCCTGTGGCTCTCCGCCGACCGCCTGGTCGGCTCCGCCATGCGCGACTTCGCGCGCGGCGTGCCCGTCAGCGTGCCGGACCCCAGGTACAAGGTGATCGCGGCGATCGCGAGGTACGTCCCGCGTGGCGTGGTCACCCGGGTCTCCGCGGGCATCGGCCGCTGAACGGCGCGACCACAGGCGCCCGTCGGCTCCGAGCGATCGTCTCAC
>NZ_JBFBIK010000178.1:0-10269 GCF_040685555.1 Sphaerisporangium sp. NPDC088356 | reverse complement strand
CTCCGGCCCGGACGGCGGCTCTCAGTCCCACCCAGCAGGAGAAGAAGCCCGAGGCCATGTTCCGGTTTTTCGTCCGTCGACTCATCGGCGCAGTCGTGATCCTGCTGATCATCAGTGCCGTCACGTTCTTCCTCTTCTACGCGATCCCCCGCGACCCCGCGCGGGCCTTCTGCGGGAAGATCTGCCCACCCCAGAACCTCGTGCTGATCCGCCACAACCTGGGCATGGACGAGCCGCTCTTCCTGCAGTACTGGCACTGGTTGTTCGGCATCTTCGCCGGGCGTGACCTCGTGCAGTT
Organism: Sphaerisporangium sp. NPDC088356; assembly: GCF_040685555.1. NCBI lineage: Bacteria > Bacillati > Actinomycetota > Actinomycetes > Streptosporangiales > Streptosporangiaceae > Sphaerisporangium > Sphaerisporangium sp. NPDC088356. Next base: position 9,971 of record NZ_JBFBIK010000178.1, on the reverse strand, counting down.
CGGCGAGTGCCCCGCGCCCTGCCTCGGCTACTCCTTCGCCACCCAGGAGCCCGTCTTCTCGGCCATCCTCGACCGCTTCCCCGTCACCCTCTCGGTGACCATCGGCGCGGCGGCCGTGCTCCTGAGCTTCGGCATCGTCACCGGCATGATCGCGGCCTGGCAGCAGGGGAAGCCGCTCGACAAGATCGCCAGCACGTCGTCGGTGATCGGCGCCTCGCTGCAGATCTACTTCGTCGGCCCCATCCTGGTCTTCTTCGTCGTGGACAGCCTCGGCCTGCTCCCCCGGCCCTCGTACATCCCGTTCACCGAGGACCCGCTCGGGTGGTTCGTCCACCTGCTGATCCCCTGGGTCGTGCTGTCGATCATCTTCACGGCCAACTACACCCGCATGACCCGGTCGGTGATGGTGGAGCAGCTCGCCGAGGACTACGTCCGCACGGCACGGGCCAAGGGCATGTCGAACCGCACGGTCTTCCTGCGGTTCGCCTGGCGCGGCGCGATGATCCCCATCGTCACCATCTTCGGCGTCGACCTCGCCACCCTCCTCGGCGGCGCGATCATCACCGAGCAGACGTTCACGCTGCACGGCATCGGCGAGCTCGCCGTGCGCGCCGTGCAGAACACCGACCTGCCCATGCTGCTCGGTGTCACCCTGGTGGGCGCGTTCGCGATCGTGCTGCTGAACATCGTGGTGGACGTCCTCTACGCCTTCATCGACCCGCGCGTCAGGCTGGTCTGACCGGCCATGCGCGCACGTACGACTCCGAGGAGCAGCAAGTGACCACCGTGACCTGGGACCGCGAGCCCGCCGCACCGCGTGGTCCCGGGCCGTTCCTGTCGGTCCGCGACCTGTCCGTGCGGTTCAGCACCGAGGACGGCATCGTCCACGCGGTGGACGGCCTCTCGTTCGACCTGGAGAAGGGCACCACCCTCGGCATCGTGGGCGAGTCCGGGTCGGGCAAGTCGGTCTCCAACATGGCGATCCTCGGCCTGCACGACCCCGCCCACACCAAGATGGGCGGGGAGATCTGGCTGGAGGACCAGGAGCTCATCGGTGCCGACCGCGGCACGATGGAGAAGCTCCGGGGCAACCGGGTCGCCATGATCTTCCAGGATCCGCTGACCTCGCTGTCGCCCTACCACTCGATCGGCCGGCAGATCTCCGAGGTCTACCGCAAGCACAAGGGCGCCACCAAGAAGGACTCCCGGGCGCGGGCCATCGAGATGCTGGAGCGCGTGGGGATCCCCCACGCCAAGACCCGGGTGGACGACTACCCCCACCAGTTCTCCGGCGGCATGCGCCAGCGCGTCATGATCGCCATGTCTCTGGTGTGCGACCCGGACCTGCTCATCGCCGACGAGCCGACGACCGCCCTGGACGTCACCGTGCAGGCGCAGATCCTCGACCTGCTCAAGGACCTCCAGCAGGACTTCGGCACCTCCATCATCCTGATCACCCACGACCTCGGCGTGGTCGCCAAGACCGCGCACAACGTGCTGGTGATGTACGCCGGGCGTGCCGTCGAGCAGGGCAGCGTCCAGCAGGTGCTGCGCGAGCCGCACCACCCCTACACCTGGGGCCTGCTCGGCTCGATGCCGAAGCTGAACTCCAACGTGGACCTTCCGCTGCTGCCCGTGCGCGGCACGCCGCCCAGCCTGCTCAACCCCCCGTCCGGCTGCCCCTTCCACCCTCGGTGCGACTACCGCCAGCTGGTGGGCCCCGATCTGTGCGCGGCCGAGCGGCCCGAGCTCTCCCCCGCCGAGGGGCACAGGGACGCCTGCTATCTGACGCTCACGCAGAAGCGGGAAATCTTCGACGGCACCATCAAGGAACGACTGTGACCGAGACTCTGCTGGAGCTGTCCGGCCTGACCAAGTACTTCCCCGTCATGGGCGGGATGGTCTTCAAGCGCCAGATCGGGCGCGTGCACGCCGTGGACGGCATCGACCTGACCGTGGGAGCCGGCGAGGCCCTCGGCCTCGTGGGCGAGTCGGGATGCGGCAAGTCCACCACCGGCCGTCTGGTCGCCCGGCTGCTCGAACCGACGGACGGCACGATCCGCTACCGCGGCAACGACATCAGCCACGCCAGCCGCCGCGACCTGAAGCCGATCCGCTCCGAGATCCAGATGATCTTCCAGGACCCGTACTCGTCGCTGAACCCGCGTCACACCGTGGGCACGATCATCAGCGGGCCCATGGAGGTCAACGGGATCGACCCCGCGGGCGGGCGGCAGAAGCGCGTCCAGGAGCTGCTGGAGATCGTCGGCCTCAACCCCGAGCACTACAACCGGTTCCCCCACGAGTTCTCCGGCGGCCAGCGGCAGCGCATCGGCGTCGCCCGCGCGCTCGCCCTGTCGCCCAAGCTGATCGTGGCCGACGAGCCGGTGTCCGCCCTGGACGTGTCCATCCAGGCCCAGGTGGTCAACCTCCTGCAGCAACTCCAGCGCGACCTCGGCATCGCGTTCCTGTTCATCGCCCACGACCTCGCGGTGGTACGGCACGTCTCCCAGCGGGTGGCCGTGATGTACCTCGGCAAGATCGTCGAGGTGGGCGACCGGGAGTCGATCTACGAGCGGCCCCGTCATCCGTACACCCACGCGCTGCTGTCGGCCGTGCCCGAGGTGGCGCTGCCCGAGGACGGCGTGGTGACCGAGCGCATCCGCCTGGCCGGCGACGTGCCCTCGCCGATCGACCCGCCGTCCGGCTGCCGGTTCCGCACGCGGTGCTGGAAGGCCAAGGAGAAGTGCGCGGCCGAGGAGCCCCCGCTCATCCAGATCGGCGGCAACCGCGAAGGTCACCTCACCGCCTGCCACTTCCCCGAGGAGCCCACCACCCACGGCGAGAACGAGATCGTGCTCGACCCGGCGCTCGCCTGACCGCGCCCGCTCTCTGGCACAGATCACCCGGACGCCATAGGTTCGATCCAGGGCCGTGTCAGGCGAGCGAAGGTGGAGGCGGCATGGCAGCGCTCGAGGGGAAGAAGGCCGTCGTCACCGGGGGATCCCGGGGCATCGGCAGGGCGATCGTGGAGCGGCTCGCCCGCGACGGCGCCGAGGTCGTGTTCACGTACGCGAGCAACGCCGAGGCCGCGGCGGAGGTCGAGGGGACGGTCAAGGCGGAGGGCGGCATCGCGCACGCGATCCAGGCCGACCTGGCCGAGCCCGGAGCCGCCGAGCGGCTGATGGAGATCGCCTCCGAGCGTCTCGGGGCCCTCGACATCGTCGTCAACAACGCCGCCGCGACCTTCACCCCGGCCCCCATCGCCGAGACCGGCGACGAGCTGTTCGACCGCGTCATGACGGTCAACGCCAGGGCGCCGTTCATCATCATCCGGTACGCCGCCAGGCACCTGCGCGACGGCGGCCGGATCGTCAACATCTCCACCCTCAACACCTTCCGGCCGGCGCCCGGCATCACGCCGTACGCGGCCAGCAAGGGGGCGATCGAGCAGCTGACCGCCGTCGCGGCGCAGGAGCTCGGCCCGCGCGGCGTCACCGTGAACACCGTCTCCCCCGGCGCGACCGACACCGACCTGCTGCGGGCCACCAACTCGGCGGAGAGGCTGCGGATGGTCTCCACGATCACTCCGCTCCGCCGCGTCGGAGAGCCCTCCGACGTGGCCGACGTCGTGGCGTTCCTGGCCGGTCCCGACGGCCGCTGGGTGACCGGCCAGAACATCCGCGCCACGGGAGGCCTGGGCTGATCGGACTTTGTCCGGCGGGAGGCGGAAGGGGTACTATTCGGCGGAGCTTTTCGCGGTGCCCGCTCATGTAGTCCCTTCACTCGCGCAGTCCCTACCTGGAGGGCGCGTCCGGCGAATGACAGCTCGCCCCGAGAACATCCATCAGGCGCGGCTCCTCCTGCTGCTGCGGGGGGAGGGCGCTCGCTCGCGTGCCGAGCTCGGCGACGTCGTCCGGCTCTCCCGCTCGAAGCTGGCCGTGGAGCTCGACCGGCTGGCCGAGCTGGGCCTCGTGGAGCCCGCCGGTCTCGCGGCCTCCCGTGGCGGCCGGCGGTCCGGCATCGTGCGCATCGCGTCCGGTCTGCGGTTCGCCGGCATCGACATCGGCGCCACGTCGATCGACGTCGCCGTGACCAACGGCGAGCTTGAGGTGCTCGGGCACATGTCCGCCCCGGCGGACATCCGCGACGGCCCGGCCGCCGTCCTCGCCCAGGCCCGTGAGCTGCTCGGCAAGCTACGGGCCAGGGGCATCGCCGGCGAGCTTCACGGCACCGGCATCGGCCTGCCGGGGCCGGTGAGCTTCCCCGAGGGGATCCCGATCGCGCCCCCGATCATGCCCGGCTGGGACCGCTATCCCGTCAGGGAGGCGATGGGCCAGGAGCTCGGCTGCCCCGTGCTGGTGGACAACGACGTGAACATCATGGCGCTCGGCGAGCTGCACGCCGGGCTCGCCAGGTCCGTCGACGACTTCCTCCTCGTGAAGATCGGGACCGGCATCGGGTGCGGCATCGTGGTCGGCGGCCAGATCTACCACGGGGTCTCCGGCAGCGCGGGCGACATCGGGCACATCCAGGTCGACGACCACGGCCCCGTGTGCCCGTGTGGCAACACCGGCTGCCTGGAGGCCTACTTCGGAGGCGCCGCCCTCGCCAGGGACGCCCTGGCCGCGGGGCGGTCCAACCGTTCGGCGTTCCTCGCCGCGCGGCTCGCCGAGAACGGCGTGCTCACCGCGGAGGACGTCGGGGCGGGGGCGATCGCGGGCGACGCGGTCACCCTGGGCATGGTCCGCGATGGGGGCCGGCGGGTCGGCAGGGTGCTCGCCGGCCTCGTGAGCTTCTTCAACCCCGGCCTGGTGATCATCGCGGGCGGGGTGGCCGGCCTGGGCCACGTCCTGCTCGCCCAGGTCCGCAGCGCCATCTACCAGCGGTCGCTGCCGCTGGCGACGGGGAACCTCCCCATCGTCCTGTCCGAGCTCGAGGAGAGCGCGGGCGTCATCGGGGCGACCCGCCTGATCAGCGACCACGTGTTCGCCGGGCGCGCCTAGCCACAGGGCCGCCGTCGACGGGTTCGCGGCGCGCCGGCACTTCCCGTCAGACCGGTTCGCCGCGCTCCGGCACATCCGGTCAGACCGGACACACCCGCCTAAGCAGGGACTTTGTCCTGCCGCGATGAAAAGTCCAAATTGAGATGACGAAAGTCCTTCCAAAAGCGGCAAATGCCGCGTAACTTCCACGCCAAGTTCTCTGCACGACCACGAGGGGCCGGAGTGAGCCAAGCGGCGGCATCGATCGGCGGGACATCGCGGCCAGATGGACGCCGGAGGAGCCCCCGCTCCCAGGGCGGAAAGGAGCCGGCCACCAGCTCTGCCACGGCATCGGGAACCAGCACGTTCTTCAACACCCACGCGCAAGGCGGGAGTACAACGCAATGAGTGCACACGAAGAGGAGATCCAGGTGGGCGGCGCGCTGCGCCGCAGTCTGGGGCTCAACCGGCGCCAGTTCCTGGCGGCCACGACCGGGGTCACCGCGGTGGCAGCCGTGTCCGCGGTCGGCGGGCTCGGGTCCGCGGCCCACGCGGCCGGCGGCCCGAACGGCGTCCTGATCCCGCCACCGAGGCGCGGCATCATCCTGTACACCGTCCGGGACGCGATCTCGCGCGACCCGAACTCGACGCCCCTGGCCTCCGGCTTCCGGCGGGTGTTCGAGGAGCTCGGGCGGATCGGCTACAGGCAGGTCGAGTTCGCAGGCTACTCCCAGCACGCCAACGCCGAGGGCGGCGCGAATCTCGAGAGCGTCGCCGGCGCCCGGCTGCTGCGGGGCTGGCTGGACGACAACGGCCTCAGGGCACAGGGCAACCACGGCTTCATCCCCGGCTCGTGGCCGTTCACCCAGCCCGACCTGGACCGCTTCAAGCAGCACCTGGAGATCGCCAACATCCTCGGCATGGACCACATGGGGACCGGCAACGACCCCACGGGCAGCGCCTACAAGGCCGACTGGGACGTCGCCGCGGACAAGTGGAACGCACTCGGATCGATCGCCCGCGACGCCGGGCTCAAGCTCTACACCCACAACCACGACGTGGCCTACAGCTTCCTGCTCGACAGCGGCCCGCTCGACGCGCAGGGACGTCCCACCCGCTCGTCGGGCATCCGCAGGCTGGAGTACTTCATCAAGATCAGCGACCCCAAGGTCGTCCACCTGGAGATGGACATCTTCTGGGCGTACGTCGCCCAGTACAAGCACCGCACGTTCACCGCGCCCGACGGCTCGGTCCAGACCGACATCTTCGACCCGCTGTCGGTGGTCAGGCCGAACACCAAGCGCTTCCCGCTGTTCCACGCCAAGGACGGCAGGTCCAACACGGCGACCGGCAACGGTTACGACATGGTGCCCTTCGGCACCGGTGACATCGACTACGCCGCGTTCTTCAGGGGCGCGGGCGCCAAGGGCTCCCACAACCCGATGTACGAGCAGGACAACGCCCCCGGCGGCACGGCCAACCCGGGTCAGTCACTGCAGTACGCCGGGGTGAGCTACGAGAACATGGCCGCCCTGCGCGGTTAGACGACCCCGACGGTCCCGGCGGACCGCCACGTGCTCCTTGCAGCGGCACGCGTGGCGGCCCGCCCTCTACCTGAGCCCCCAGAAGAAGAGGCGCAGCTGTTGAAGTTTACCCGTACCCTGCTCGGCGGCGTCGTGGCCGCCATCGCACTCTCGCTGGCGGCGCCCGGCGCCGTCCCCGCCCATGCCCATCCGGGGCATGACCCCGCGACCGAGTGGTCGAGCTACGAGAAGATCACCCTCAGCAAGACCATCGGCGAGCCGATCGACATGGCCGTACTGCCCGACAGGCGCGTGCTGCACACCGCACGCACCGGCGACGTCCGGCTGACCGATCCCGCCACCGGCATCACCAAGATCGTCAACACCATCCCGGTCTACAACAACTCCGAGGACGGCCTCCAGACGATCGGCATCGACCCCGGGTTCGCCGAGAACAAGTGGGTCTACGTCTACTACGCGCCGAAGACCATGACGGCGCCGTACCCGCAGACCACCCCCACCGGCTCCGCGCCGAACTCGCTGCCCGCCGGCGCCGGCGAGTCGTACTGGGACCAGTGGAAGGGCTACAACCAGCTCTCCCGGTTCAAGTGGACCGGCGACGCGCTCGACCTGTCCACCGAGCAGGTCATCATCAAGGTCGAGACCCAGCGCGGGCAGTGCTGCCACGTCGCCGGCGACTTCGACTGGGACGACGACGGCAACCTCTACCTCGCGACCGGTGACAACACCCCGGCGAGCGCGCCCGGGGCCAACGGCTTCGCCCCCAACAACGACGCTCCCGGGATGAACCCCGGCTTCGACTCGCGGCGCGGGTCGGGCAACAGCAACGACCTGCGCGGCAAGATCCTCCGGATCAAGGTCGGGGACGACGGCTCGTACACGGTCCCCGACGGCAACCTGTTCCCCAAGGGAACCGCGAAGACCCGTCCGGAGATCTTCGTGACGGGCGTGCGCAACCCGTTCCGCATGGACGTCGACTCCGCCACCGGCACCGTCTCGTGGGGCGACTACGGGCCCGACGCCGGCGCCCCGGACACCGCCCGCGGCCCGATGGGGTACGTGGAGTGGAACGTCACCCCCATCGGGAAGCCGATGAACAGCGGCTGGCCGTACTGCACAGGGAACAACTTCAACTACAACAACTGGGACTTCGCCACCGCGAAGCCGCGTGAGTGGTTCGACTGCGCCGCCGGGCCGTCGAACACCTCCCGGTGGAACACCGGGTTGGACAAACTGCCGCCCGCGACGCCGGCGGACCTGTACTACGGCGACAACAACACCCACCAGCCCGCGGAGTGGGCCGGGCTCACCGACTTCGACCCGCAGACCGGTCAGGGCCCGATGGGCGGCCCGGTCTACCACTACGACGCGTCCAACCCCTCCCCCACCAAGTTCCCCGAGTACTGGGACAAGAAGTTCTTCTTCGCGGAGTTCTCACAGGACTACCTCGCCGCGTTCACCGTGACGGGCTCGGACGGGCCGGTGACCGCGATCGAGCAGTTCCTGCCGAACAGCCAGCTGAAGGCGATGGCGATGCCGATCACCGACAGCCCGATGGACATCGAGTTCGGCCCCGACGGGTCGCTGTACGTGCTCGACTACGGCAACGGCTTCTTCCGCGAGAACCCCGAGGCGGGCCTGTACCGCATCGACTACACCCCGGGGAACAAGTCGCCCCAGGCCAAGATCGCCACCGACAAGCGGTCCAGCAGCACCGCTCCCCTCACGGTCGAGTTCAGCGGCGCGGCGTCCACCGACACCGAGCCGGGCGACCTGAGGTACGAGTGGGACTTCGACGGCAACGGCTCCTTCGACGCCACGGGCGTGACGGCCTCGCACACCTACGACAAGCTCGGCCAGTACATCGCCCGTCTGCGGGTCAGCGACGCGCAGGGCAAGTTCGGGCTGGCGACAGTCGAGATCACCGTGGGGAACACCGCTCCGAAGGTCACCATCGCCACCCCGGGCAACGGCGGGTTCGTCGACTGGGGCAACGCGGTGCCGTTCCGCGTGGAGGTCACCGACGAAGAGGACGGGAACAACCCCGTCTGCAGCCGGGTGCAGTGGACGTTCGGCCTCGGCCACGACACGCACGCCCACCCGCTGACCACCGGCACCGGCTGCACCGGCGCGTGGGCGACCCCCGTGGACGCCCCCGAGCACGGCGTGACCGAGAACATCTACGGCGTCGTCGTGGTCGGCTACCGGGACAACGGCGCCAACGGCATCCCCGGCGCGCTCGGTGACACGACCCTCATCCTCAATCCGAAGCTGATGCAGGCCGAGCACGCCGACGCCCTCAGCGGCGTCACCAAGGCCGAGGACGAGACGGCCTCCGCGCTGGGCAAGGTCACCTCGTTCGACGCCGGTGACTGGATCGCCTACGACCCGGTGAACCTCGCCGGCATTACGTCGGTGAAGACCCAGGCCTCCGGCGCGGGCACGCTGTCGCTGCGCTGGGACTCCCCGACGGCGGATCCGTTCGCGAGCGTCACGGTGCCCGCCGGGACGGGATGGCAGACGGTGACCACCGCCCTGCCGGACGCCCCCAAGGGCAGTGGCAAGCTGTACGTCACCTCGACGGGCGGCGTCGACGTGGACGCGTTCACCTTCGCCGGCGACGGCGTCGCCGACAAGACGCCTCCGGTGGTCTCGGCGACGCTCAACCCGGCCCAGCCGAACGGTGACAACGGCTGGTACACCGGCAACGTCACGCTGACGGTCACCGCCACCGACAACGGCACGGTGGCGAGCCGGCAGTACTCGCTCAACGGCGGCACCACCTGGTCGAACGCCAACAACCCGGTCACCCTGAGCACCGAGGGCACGACCGAGGTGCGCTACCGCGCCACCGACAACGGCGGCAACGTCTCTCAGGTCGGCACGGTCACGGTCCGGATCGACAAGACCGCCCCGGCACTGTCGGTGAGCGGGGTGGAGGCGAAGAAGTACGGCGACTCCGCCTCGATCACCCCGGTGTTCTCGGCCTCCGACGCGACCTCGGGCGTGGCGAGCGTGACGGCGGCGATCGACGGCAAGACGGTCGCCTCCGGTGCGCCGATCGCCCTGTGGAAGGCGGCGCTCGGCGAGAACACGCTGACCGTCACCGGAAAGGACAAGGCAGGCCAGACCACCACGCAGACCGTCACGTTCGAGGTCACGACGTCCTTCACCGACGTCCGCGCGCTCGTCGACGCCTTCACGGCGGCCAGAACGGTGAAGGGCGGCTCGCTCGCGTCGGCCATAAAGGACGCCGAGAAGGAGGCGGCCAAGGGCGACACCAAGAAGGCGATCAAGAAGCTGGAGGAGTTCAAGAAGACCGCCCGCGACCCCAAGAAGGTGACCGACGAGGCGGTACGCGACGTGCTGGTCCGTGACGCCGAGGCGCTGATCGCACAACTTCGCGGCTAGAGGGGCCGGTCCGAGCCCCGCTCCCAGCGGG
>NZ_JBFBIK010000177.1:0-10296 GCF_040685555.1 Sphaerisporangium sp. NPDC088356 | reverse complement strand
GACGTGGCGTACGTCATCTGGTACTCCTGACCGTGGGCCTCGACGCCGAGCCAGATGCGACCGGCCGGTACATCCGCCTGTGCGAGCGTGCGGTCGGCGCCGCCCTCCCTCCTGATCACGACGAGCCCCGCGGTGGTCATGACCAGCAGGATGTGGAAGTCGTCGTTCTGCACCAGCGCGAGCCCGGCACGCTCACCGTTCTCCGGGGTGAACTCCATGGCGGCGTGCACGGCGAAGTGGGCGTGCCGCTGCCGCCGGGCGACCAGGCTCGGGTTGGTCCGTTCGGTGAGCGACTCCGGCCGGCCCCGCAGCCGCAGGTGCCCGGGGCGCTCGGTGAGCGTCCAGTACGGTTCGCGCGGCGTGCGCAGGTGGTTCCAGGCGGGCGCCAGCCGTACGGCGTCGAAGTTGTCGCAGGCGGGTTCGGTGGGCCACCGGTGCGGGCGGAGGTCCGGCCCCTCGGCGGTGAGCTCGACCGGGCCGGGGACGGGCCAGCCGTCCTCCCACCGCACCGGTGTCAGGAACGTCTCGCGGCCGAGGTTGTAGTGGTAAAGGGTTGGGTGGGCAGAACGACGTTCACCCGTCACGCACTACACGGGCGGGTCCAATAGAGATCGCCCAATGGCCCGCGTTCTCTCCTGAACAACGTGAAGGGGCCTCGAAGCCTGTGTTTCCAGGGCTTCGAGGCCCCTTGGTCTTGCTAAACGTACGCAGTACTAAGCGTGTTCCGTGGATCTTCGGGAGTGGTTTGGTGTAGATCAGTCACATGGAAGATCGCCTGAATCGTCACGACTTGTCCGATGAGGAGTGGCGGCGGCTGTCGCCGCTGCTCCCGGCCAATCCGCGGCAGGGTGGCGAGCAGACCCTGGACGGGCTGCGGGCAGGACGCGATGAGGCCGATGGCCAAGGCTGGACGGTGAGCGTGGGCTCCACCGTGGTGCGGGCCCATCAGCACGCCGCCGGAGCTCGGCACGCCCCCCCTGCCGACATCCCTCCAAGGGGGAGGTCGTAGATCACAAAACGAGCACGCATCGGGGAGGCGCTGGGCCGCTCCCGCGGCGGGCTGAGCACCAAGATTCACCTGGTTGCCGACCGGCACTGCCGTCCCCTCGCGCGGATCATCGGCCCCGGCCGGCACGGTGACAGCCCGTACTTCCAGCGCGGTGCTGAACACGATCCGGATCGTGCGCCGGGGTCCGGGCCGCCCCCGCAGGCGGCCGGCGACCGTGTTGGCGGATAAGGCTTACTCCTCCCGGAGCAACCGCGCCTACCTGCGCAGGCGCGGCATCAAGGTGGTCATCCCGATCAAGAAGGACCTGCAGGCCAACCGCCTCAAGCGGGGCAGCAAAGGCGGGCGGCCGCCTACCTTCGATGCCGAGCGGTACAAGGAGCGCAACGCCATCGAGCGGTGCATTGGCGAGCTCAAGAGCCACCGCGCTGTGGCCTACGCACCGACAAACGCCAGCGCATCCACCATCGACGTCGCCTCAATCAGAATCTGGCTCCGCGCTCCCGTCTCCCAGACCACCGCGTAGGAGCGGGAGAGGGCCAGAGAGTCGATGTGTGCCGCGTTGGACTCAGCGTCCATGCAGTTCTTCTGCCAGATCTCCCAGGCGTCCCGGTCGGCGTCCGGGTCCTCCGTCATCCGGAAACCCTCGACCTTGATGCGCTCGGAGATGGAGTCCACGATCAGGCCGCCGAAGTTCACCTTCCACTGGGTGAACATCGCGCCGAACGCTTCCTCGAAGCGCTGCTGCGCGAACGCCGGGGGCGTGTTCCTGGAGTCGTAGTAACGGCCGTACTTTTCGACCTTCCCGATCTGAGCGCTCAACCGGCCGTCGAGGTACTGAATCCGCTCCTCCGGGCTCTGGGGGGCAGACCCCGTTGGCAGCGTACGTTCAGGCAGGGCGAGTGCCCCCATTCTTAGTTCTAGAACCCAACGACGAGCCGCCTCTTCTTCTTGAGCCGGCCGTCCGCGATGGCGTCGGCCCTGGCCTCGTAGGCGAGAATCGAGGCGATGGTGCAGTCGATCTTGTTCTTGGACTTGGCGTGCTCCTTGGTGAGCACGTAGCCGCTCCTGACCTCGCGCTTGTGGGTGTTGCGCACGTGCCGGGCCAGGGTCGGGTTGCCGTTGTGCAGGAGCAGGTCGGTCACGACGGCGGTGTGGAAGCGCTCGACCGCGCGAGCCATCTGGGCCTCACCGCCGGTCCAGAACTGGAAGACGACCTTGCCGTACAAGGGACGGAACAAGCCGACCTCACAGAAGGCGGCCAACTCCGCCCACGCCAAGCTCCGCGGGCCCGGCGAGCGCGCCAACGCCGTGTTGAAGACCTGGCGCATCCTGCGGAAACTACGCTGCTGCCCACTTCGCGCAGGTCAGCTCGTCAAAGCCATCTTTGTGCTTCAGGCTCGCGAAGTGGGATGAAATACGTTCACTGAACCGAGGCGACAGCGAGGATGGGCCCGGAGGGGTTCTTGCTGTCACGGACTGCAATGCGGTCCCCGGCAAGTCCGGCGACTTCAACGCAACTCCCGCCGTTCCCTCCGCTGTAGCTGCTCTTGTACCACTTGAGCTGCGATGAGCCCGAACCGAACATCGCCCCTCCTAAGCAGGGATTCCGTCCACCCAGCCGCCCATCTTTACTCCGCCGACGAAGGCACGCCATTGGCCCGAGGTGACGGCGACGACGGGACCGGACGGGTTCTTGCTGTCACGCAGCAGGACCGAAAGGGCCTGCACTCCTGCGTCCGAGGCGTTGCCCACCAAGGCAACCTCGACGCACTGATCGCCGCTACCGCTGTAAGTCGACTTTCGCCATACAAGGCTGGGGGGAAGAAGTTCCACGATTACTCCTGTGCCACCTTGTTGATCAGGTTGGCCGAGTCCTCCGGGGACATCGCCATCGCGCTGATGCGCTCGAATCTCAGCCTATGCGCAGCGACATCTTCCGCGCTTTCCATATAAACATCACCCATAGTGCCTTCGATGTAGGCGATGTCAGGGTCGGCTGGATCGGGATAGGACATAAGCGTGAAGCAGCCATCCAGTCCTGGGTGCTCCCCCGCCGTATATGGGAGCACCTGGATGGTGATGTTGGGCCGGACGGCATGGTCTGCCAGCGCGACAAGCTGCGGCTTCATGACCTCAGGGCCGCCGATCGAACGACGGATGACCGCCTCGTCGACGATCATATGCAGTTCGGGTGCGTCGTCCCTGGACAGCAGGCTCTGCCGCACCATGCGTGCGTCGACTCTCCGGTCTACCTCGCTGTCGTCAGCAATCATGCGGCCGGCACGGATGACGGCTCTGGCGTAGTCAGCCGTCTGCAACAACCCGTGAACGAGCTGCGGGTCCCACGTGCGGATGTGCGACGCCTCGTCCTCCAGGGCCACGTAACTGCCGGTGAAGACGTCAAGGTAGGCGGTCCACCATCCGCGCCGACGGATTTCCCTGGCAAGAGTGACCAGCGCATCCCGTTCGGGACTGCTCACGCCGTAAAGGTCGAGTAGGTCGGCGACGTCTCCATGGTGGGGGCGGATCTGGGTCGTCTCGACGCGTGACATCTTCGCTCGTGACCAGTCAAGCCGGTCGGCCACCTCCTGCAAGGTCAGGCCTTGCTGTTCACGAAGACGTCGTAGCTCTCGGGCCAGCCGTCGAGCTCGCACCGTAGGTCGGTAAGCCATGCAACTCAGTGTGGTCACTCGATCACGGAGCCACATCCAACTCCCAAAAAAATCTAGAGAAGTTCTTGGAAGGGAGTAGCGGAATCGAGAATCTCACTGCAAGCTCTCAACGAAGAGTGACGGGGCAAGCACGTCGAGTCACTTTTCAACATCGCGGATGCGTGCGGCGGCTGCCGCAGGGGCCTGTGGAGGTCGATGGTGGGGCGAGAGACTGGGCGGGTGGAGTTGTTGGGCGCCGGGGCGCGGGTGCTTCAGGTGCTGGAACGGGAGGTGTCGCGCATCGACCTCCCGCAGCGGAACGAGACGGGCGCGCAGCGCGTCCAGGCGGCGAGCAGCCGCGAGACCGTACGGCCCAGCGCGGCCGTACCAGGCCCGGGAACGGACGCGCAGGGTGTGATCGTGGTGAACGGCGCCATCGGTCACGACGACGAGCATCGGAACGGCACACAGCCGGGCATGTGGACCATCGCCGGGTACCTCACCCTCGCCGGCCACGTCGAACAGGTCGGTACGGCACGCGCGTTCGTGCGCAAGCTCCTCGCCGGGGATCCGCTCCTGGACGCGGCCCTGCTGGTGGTCTCCGAGCTGGTCTCCAACAGCGTCCAGCATTCTCGGTCGTCGCTTCCGGGCGGCACCGTCACGGTGTACGTGCTGCACGTGGGCAACCGAGCGCGTATCGAAGTGCTCGACGACGGCGCGGAAGGCGTCCCCTGCATGCGACCCACCGGCGGAGCGGAACTGCCGGACTGGGCCGGAGTGCTGAACGAGGTGGACCTTCGAGGCCGCGGCCTGCGACTCGTGGACGTGGTGGCGGCGTGCTGGGACTTCACCATCGGCCACCGCAGGACCACCACATGGGCGGAACTCGCGCCCGCCGAAGACCCCGGATCGCCCGCATGACGCCGACCTCCACAGAGACCGACGCCACCCGCCAGGACGTCGTACGGGCGCTGACGCAGCGGTTCAACGGCTGGTGCCTCTGGTACGGCACCGCCACCGGACACTGGTGGGCGCTCCACCCGGCACGGAACCGCGAACACCTCGGCCTCATCGAGGCACGAGACCCCGGCGAACTGGCCGAACGCCTGTGGCGTATCGAAAGGGCCGAACGCCACCTCGCCCCCACGACCGACCAGCGCGTATGGCCGCGCCGCCCCACCCCACCCCCCGGGCCAGACCCGAGCCCCACGAACCGGCCTCCGCCCTGACCGAGCAAGCAATCACGAACCACTGAGACAGGTGGTGCGAGGCCGCCTGCGCATTGAGCCTTTCCGCGTAACCAATGATCACGCAGTGTGATCATTTTCAGAGTGTGGGGGTCGTCCGGCGGAGGCGCCCTGAGCCTGGGAAGGCGTGAAGCCCCTGCTAGAAGTGGTCTTGCTACAGATCAAGTTCAGGGCGAGAGGCTTCACGTGTCGTCCAGTGTCACATACACCGCCACCTTGAAGATCAACCGGTCCACCGCTGAGTTCCTTGCGGGCAAGCTCGCAGCTCATCGGCGTGGGATCGGCACGCGCAAGGGAACTCGGGCGCTGGGGCCGTTCAAGCAGGCGGTGCCGGTGTTGCGCTGGTTCGTCGAGGACGCCCGGATCCGGCAGCTCGCCACCGACAACAGGATCGGCAAGAGCACCGCGTACGACTACCTGCATAAGGGATCGACGTGCTGGCCGGCGAGGCCCCTGACCTGGCCACCGTGCTGGAGGAGGCCAGCAAGTCCGGGATGACGCATCTGAATCTGGACGGCACGGTGGTGCGCACCGAACGGGCGAACTCGCTGCTCAAGACCACCTTCAAGGCACCGCGGCGGGTTACCCTCGACCCCTGGCGGATCGGTGCGATCGTCGAGGCCGCCCACGTGCTACTCCGTCTCAATACGGCCGTCACTCCTGACCGAAGATCACAGACCGTCATGATCGGTTACGCGGAAAAGCTCATTGAGCATTAGACATTGCACCCAGTTTGTCAAGGTGTTGATCATTAGGCCTCTTGCCTCTTAAACTTGCCTCATCCACTAGGTGTAAAGAGCGTGGCAAGAATCCACAGATAGCTCTTCCTGCGGGCGGCGCATCTCACCACAACCCGCCCGCAGGGCACCTTACGATGCACAGGAAAGGGTACTCCTTGCGTCGTGTTTCGCACGGCGGCATCGGCTCTCAGCGTACTCACCGTTGTCCTGGTCCTCACGGCTCCCCCCGCCCTCGCAGTCGGTGATCCTGGTGAACCAGCGAGCAACGTCAGACTCGACGAAACCAATTCTCGAGAGGTGACCAAGTCGCCTCAGAGAAACGATGTCCTGGAGAGCTTCGTCACTCGCATCGCGAAAACGGCTCCGGAGCTTAGGGGCCGTAGCAGTGCAAGCATTTCCGAGGAATACCGTGTGCTCGAAGTGGATGTGGCAAAGGTCCTTCCCAAACCTGGATGCCCGCAGGTAAAAGAGACTCTAATCCTACCAAAAAGAATCACATCGATTCGCTACCAGCGAGGCAGCATCGACAAGGCCGAGCCCACCACACCTTGTGCTTACACGGTGGTATGGGATGATCCCCCGGTACCCACCACCGAAAGCGACGACCCGATCAATAACAGGAACTCCTCGGTTCTGGTGGCGCCGTCTACAGAGCCCTACGCGCAATACTGCGCGGCGCGTACCCTTAACTCCGGAGGAAACATCGGCTGGAACGATGCCTGCGTGGTTTACTACGTCGAAAAGAACGACGGTAATTCTACGTGGAACTACTACTCTTCTCATGTGAAGAGTTCCTGTGGTGCAAACGGCTATGGCAACGGCGTTCTAACGTCATGCGGGCGCGGCGTTGAGATGACCAGCCCGGGGCAATGGGTGGACTTTGCCCCTTCCGATGGAATCACGTACGACTGTCGGACTATCTCAAACAGTGTAACCCTTTTGCACTTCGACGTTGGCTACAACTACACGTCGTGTGACGAACAGCGCGCTTATAAGTACACGGAGCCGGGCAAGATGAGCACATACTGGAAGGGTGAGCAGTCGCAGAGCGGCACCAACAATAACCAGATTCTGGGAGGAACCAGTCATCACGTCTCCGTCAAGGTGCCTCAGGCAGACGGCCGCCCGTCCTGGAGTCACTGGTGGAACTCCGACGCGTACTACTGTGGCGGCTTGGGCCTTCCTTTTTGCTTGTAGACTAAGGACGAATATTCGTCCAACTGGTGCGTAGCACCAAGGGAACGGTGTACGGTCTGCCATATATCCACTGGCGGACCGTACATCTACTTGCCAGACACAAAGTCTACAGTTGCGCACCAAGGGGATGAAGCAGAGTGCGGCGAATTATATGTCAGGCACAGATTATCACAGCAATGTTTGCGCTTCTTAGCTGCACGGCCAATACCACTGAGGTCCCGTCTCGCGCAATATTGGAAAAGGACGCGGTGAATGTTCTCAGCCAGGTCTCATACGCCACAGATTCACGAGGCATCGACGGGTTGTGCAGGGAGTTTGCCGTCGGCCTAGGGCCTTGCGAATCGACTTTACAATTGGCGCGGCGTAACTGTCTCCTCCCGGGGGGACGTCCACGTGTCCGGAAGTCATCATCTGTACACCCAGTAAATGGGCGTGTTGGCGGCTGGTTGCTTGAAGTTGAGGGGACGACCCAGGATGGCCAGCGGTACATTTCCGAGTTCTTTGTAGTGAACGATGGGGGGAGATTCCGAGCTTACGTGCCTGTCTATTGGACGGGACTTGGGCTTCTCGACTCACCTTTCGGGCCAGGTAATACGGTCTTGCCTCACCCCGCTTGCGGGCCATAAGTGGGCTGTTGCTTGCCACTGAGCCTTTCCGCGGAACCAATGATCACGCCAGGAGCTTGCGCCAGTGCTCTGCGGTTCACCCCTTGCATGAGCCCTGCCGGTGAACCGTCCACCATCTGGGCGACCCCCGTCGACCCCGGCAGCATCGACCACACGATCGCCCATACCGCGCATCTGTTCCAAGCTCGCGTCGAAAGACCGCCGATTGGATGACGGCTGTCGGGAAGTGAGTGTTCTGCGTCCGCATCGAGTCCGACCTGCTTGACTGGCGGCAGGATTACGACCGCATCGCCTACACGGTGGTCGATCCTCCGCCGCGTCTTGCCGACACCGCCTTCGCCTTTCTCCGCGCACTCGACCTGTCGTTCGGTGCTTTCGACTTCGCCATCACCCGAGACGGGAGCCACATGTTCCTGGAGTGCAACCCCAACGGCCAATGGGGGTGGCTGGAGGACGCCACCGGCATACCGGTCGCCGCCGCCATCGCCGAACTGCTCCTGGAGGCTCCGCGATGACCACGCACGTCCACGATCAGCTCGCCGCCCGGCTTCGCCGCCGCCTGGCCGGCGAACTCGCAGCGAATGGAGATCTGCGCGACCCTGCGTGGCGGCGTGCCGTCGAGACCGTGCCCCGTGAGATCTTCCTCGGTGGCCGGATCTACCGGCGTGTCGACGGCCCGAACGGCACCGAGTGGGAGCCTGTCACGGCTTCCGGCGACGAGAAGTGGCTCGACCTGGCGTACCAGAACGGGACGTGGGTGACCCAGCTCGACGAGCGCGACGATTCCGTGCGGCGAGCGCCGACATCCTCATCGACGCTGCCGGGTCTGGTCGTGAGGATGTTGGAAGAACTCCAGGTGGAAGCCGACCATCGGGTGCTGGAGATCGGCACGGGGACGGGGTACTCCACCGCGCTGCTCTGCGAGCACCTCGGTTGCGGCCAGGTCACCTCGATCGAAGTGGACCCGCGCGTGGCGAGCCGTGCTCGGCGTGCGTTGCACCGTGCCGGCCATACCCCTGCCCTCCACGTCGGCGACGGATTGGCGGGACACCAGGAGGGTGCCCCGTACGACAGGGTCATCGTCACCTGTTCGGTCCGGACCATCCCCGACGCGTGGCTTCGCCAGACACGACGTGACGGCATCATTCTGGCCACGCTGTCCGGATGGCTGTACGGCTCCGCCCTCGCCCGTCTCACCGTGACCGGCCCATCGGCCGCCGAAGGAGAGTTCCTGCCAGGCACGATCTCCTTCATGCCGGCCCGGCAGCACGCAGCTCCACCTGTAGGTGACCTGCCGTCGAGGCACGACGGCGACCAGCGTGACGCCGTGTTCGGCGCTGACGTCCTCACCGAGTGGACGACGCTGTGGATCGCTCAGCTCGCCGCTCCCGGCGCCCAGTCGGTAGGTGTCTCGACGGAGGGCGGACCGGTGGCGTACTGCCTCATCGATCTTGCCACCGCGTCCTGGGCGTGGCTCGTACCCGAGACGCATGGGTGGACCGTCAGGCAGGGCGGCCCCTTGCGGTTGTGGGACCAGATCGAGGCCGCGCTCACCGCCTGGCAAGACGCCGGTAAGCCAACCCAGCAAGCATTCCGCCTACGCATCAAGGACGACGCGCAGAGCGTGTACCTGCCCGAGACGCCGGACCTGCGCTGGACCTTGCCGAGGTAATCCTGGTCATGTCGCAACCATTTCGCCTACCTCACGTGATCTCGGCCCTGCGTCAAGATTCGTGGTTCGGAGAACCGCAGACGATGTTGCTCTCTATGGATACCGGCTGTTCGATTCACGGTTCGCGCGAGCCGCAGAAGACCCTTCATGGCGTACGGTGACTATCTATACTCGGATCGTGATTGTCTACACTCAAGTCATGGACGAGAGCAGCGAGGTGGCGGGCGAGGCTCCGCTCGACTACGAGGCCATCCGGCAGCGCTTCCCCTGGGTCGGGCTAGGTCCCACCGAAGAGCACGATTTCTCCAAGACCTATCGCGAGGTAATGGCCGAGGCGCGCATGGGCAGGGAGATCATCGAGGCCGTGGAGACGATCAGGCGCAGTGCGTGAAGGAGCTCCTGATCGACTCTGGCCCCCTGATCGCCACCTACTCGCCGGGCGATCTTTACCATGTGCGTTGTAGCAGGCTCCTGGCAAGCTGGCCGGGAACCCTCGTCGTCCCTGAGCCCGTGCTCGTGGAGACGTGTGGATTCATCCGGAACAACTTCCGCCGAGGCGCCGACTACGAGGCACAGCTGCTCGACCACATGAGTTCGGGTTCCGGCCCCTTCAAAGTGGTCATGACGACCCACGAGGACCTGCTCCGCGTCGCCCACTTGGTCCGGCGGATGGCCAGCGCACCGATGGGTTACGTCGACGCCGCCGTGATCGCGATGGCCGAGCGCCTGCACATCACCGACGTCGCGACAGTCGACACGAAGCTCGTCGGCATGTCCGTCAGCGTCTCTAAGATCAAGCCGATCTCCTGGCTCCTGCCCGATCCCTCCTAAGTTCATTCAACGTCCCTCCGGCGTCGGTGGGCAGGGCGCGGATCTCCTCTGCTCACCGAGGCCTCGATCGAACGTGTCGTGCCCACGACGGGAACTTCAGTGCGAAAGGGGGAGGTATTCGAACCAGTCGAAGTCGGCGATGTTGTCGCTCGGGTGGCCCTCGCCGGAGAGGTACATGCCGATGTAGGCGCCGATGAAGCCTCCCGCCAGGGAGGTGCTGAGGACGCGGCCGTCCACCGGGTCGCCGAGCGGGCGCCACTCCCCCGGCGACGTGGCGTACGTCATCTGGTACTCCTGACCGTGGGCCTCGACGCCGAGCCAGA
>NZ_JBFBIK010000176.1:0-10320 GCF_040685555.1 Sphaerisporangium sp. NPDC088356 | reverse complement strand
GCATGATGGTGCACATGCTCCGCGTGTTCTTCACCGGGGCGTACCGCAAGCCGCGCGAGCTCAACTGGATCATCGGCATCCTGCTGCTCACCCTGGCCCTCGCCGAGGGACTGACCGGTTACTCGCTTCCGGACGACCTGCTCTCCGGCGCCGGTCTGCGCATCACCCAGGGTGTGTTGCTCTCGCTCCCGCTGGTCGGCACGTATCTCTCGTTCTTCCTGTTCGGCGGCGAGTATCCCGGGGAGGATGTGATCTCCCGGTTCTACACCATCCACATCCTGCTCATCCCAGGCCTCCTGCTGGCGCTCATCGCCGCTCACCTGACGCTGATGTGGGTGCAGAAGCACACCCAGATGCCGGGCAGGGGCCGCACCGAGCACAACGTGGTGGGCGCCCCGCTCTACCCGTCCTTCATGCTGAAGTCGGGCGCGTACTTCCTGTTCACCTTCGGCGTCCTGGCGCTGCTGAGCACGTTCGCCCAGATCAACCCGATCTGGCTGTTCGGCCCCTACAGCCCGGCCAACATCTCGGCCGGTTCACAGCCCGACTGGTACATGGGCTTCCTGGAGGGCTCACTGCGGCTCATGCCCGCGTGGGAGATCAACTTCCTGGGGTACACCCTCCCGCTGAGCGTGCTCATCCCGGCCCTGCTGCCGATGGGCATCATCTTCACCGGCCTGGCACTCTATCCGTTCGCCGAGCGGTGGATCACCGGGGACAACCGTGAGCACCACCTGTGCGACCGGCCCCGTAACAACCCGCACCGCACCTCGATCGGCGTCGCGGCGATCACTTTCTACAGCCTCCTGTTGTTGATGGGGGCCAACGACTGGTTCTCGGCGAAGTTCCACATCCCGCTGTACACCACGACCGAGGTCGGGCGAGTGCTCGTCTTCCTCGGGCCGGCGCTGGCGTATGTGGTCACGTACCGGGTGTGCGTAGGACTTCAGCACAAGGAATTGGAACTGGTGCTCCACGGTGTGGAGTCGGGTGTCATCAAGCGCCTGCCCAACGGTGAGTACATCGAGATCCACGTACCGGCCCCGGAGGATCTGGTGGAGCTCGTAAAGGGGAAGAAGGCCGTCCTGCCCATCGAAGGCCGACCGGACGGCGATGGCGTGCCTCCGAAGGGGTTGCGCACCCCGCTCGGCAAGCTGCGGGCCAAGCTCAGCGAGACGTACTCGGCCGACACCGAGGCCATCGGGCTGGAAGCGGCCCCCGAGGGGCACGAGCGGGAGGGCGAGGGCGCTCTCCCCCAGCGCGTCAGAGTCGACGACTGAGATCAAAGGGTCGGAAGCGAAGGGCCACGGGAGGACCGTGGCCCTTTGAGGGTTGATCGACTCGTGCCACCTCGCCGGACAGGGCGGCGAGGTCCGCCAGCTCCGGTGCCGGAGCTGGTCGATCTTGCCTCAGGCGGCTTCATTCTTCGACCCCGGGCGGCTTCATCGCTTCGGCCGCCGACGGTCTCAGAGCTGGTGAGCTGGGCGACTGTCTCAGAGCTTGGTGAGCTTGGCGTACGGCGCCAGGATGCGCTCCTGCTGCGGACCGAAGTCGACGAGCACAGCGATGTCATCCTCGACACCGATGACTCGGCCAAGGCCGTACTTGTCGTGGGTAACCAAATCCTGCAGGGCGTACTGCTCGACAGGGGGGACGGGAGCGGCTGGGACGTTGAAAGGACTTCCAGGCAGGTAGCGCCGGGTCACGGTCCGGGATGTCTTCATTGTCTCCAGTATGCGCCTACCGGGCCCATCACGGTACATGTCTTGCCGAATAATCCGCAGAGTTCGGTGCCCTGGCCAGCGCATACACCTCTGGTCCACACCTCGTCCACGGCCCGTCATGACCACCATACGGCCCGCCGGTCAGAATTTCCCGCATTACCACGCCGCCACGCGGACGCCGCCCCAACCGTGAGGATTGATACCCGTTCGAGAGGTTTGCCCGGAGTACGGACACGTCCGGGCATGCCGATGGCGGCCGCATAGGTGGCCGCCATCGGAGGGGCGCGGGATGTTACGCGTGCGGGCAGGTGTCGCGGTACTCCTGGATCGCGGAGCTTCTGGGAGCCGGGCAGAGGAACTGCTCATAACGGGTGTCGTCGTCGATGAACCGCTTCATCCACGAGATCATGTACTTGGCCATCGTGGTGTTGGACGTCTGCGGGAAGAAGTGCGAGGCGTTGTTGAGCTCCATGTACGCCTTCTCCGACGACGCGGGAATGCTGTTGTAGAACGGCTCCGAGTGCGAGGCCACGGGGGCGACGGTGTCCGACTCGCCACCGATGATCATCGTCGGCACGCGTACCCCCGACCAGTTCTTGGTGAGGTTCCACGGCGCGAGCGGGATGGCCGCCTGGAGGGACGGCCGGGAGTTCGCCGCCTCCAGCGTGCCACCGCCGCCCATGGAGTGGCCCGCGACGGCGAGCCGGCTGGAGTCGATCCGGCTCCTGACGGAGCTGTTCGCGACCAGGTAGTCCAGGGCGGCCAGCAGCTGCCGTCCCCGGCTGTCGGGCTGGTCGTAGATCGTATTGGTCTCGATGCCGAACACGACGAACCCCTGCGAAGCGAGCCGGGGGCCGAGCCAGCTGAGGCTCGACCACCTGGCCGTGTAGCCGGGAGCGATGGCGATGGCCCCGAACGTCCCCTGGCTGGTGTCGGTCGGGTAGTAGATGGTGCCGCCGCCGAAGCCGCTGACCCCGATCGAGGAGACGGAGGTCTGGGACGTGGCGAAGGGACCCCGGGCGGCCTCGATGCTGGAGTTGGTGGGGGCGGGCCCGCGCTCGTACGGGTTGGCGGCTGCCTGGGCGACGGGGGCGACGGCGACGCTCGCGCCGGCCAGGGCCAGCGTGAGGCACACCTTGGCGACCATCCGCGTGCCCCGGGAGCGGCGGACGGGAAACGCGTGGTCGCGGGAGGCGGAGGGGCGGGGGGTGAGGGACGTCAGGGCACGGGGAGTGAGGGAGAGGATTTTCCGAGGCTGCACGTTGCTGTGCTCCCTGCTTATGGGGGTGAGAGGACCCACGCGGGCACGCGGCCATCCGTACGCGCAGGACGCCGCAGGGAAAGATGCCTGGTGGCTCCCGCTGACTGCTGACTTCCGCAATTGTCGAGTCGGCCGGTCATCGACGCATCGGCGAAATCACTAGCCTTCTAATGAAGCGGTGATGTGCGGTGTCGACCGGCTGACGCCGCGGCCGTGGGCCCACCTTCGCGCAGACCAGCGGCGGCCGAGGCCCCCCCAGAGACCAGCGGAGCCCGCAAGAGCCGGCTGTGGTCAGGCGAGAAAGCGGACCAGTTCCACGCGGGAGCGGATGCCGAGCTTGGCGAAGACGTTCCTGAGGTGGTGCTCGACCGTGCGGGGGCTGAGGAAGAGCTGGGCGGCCACCTCGCGGTTGGTGGCGCCCTCGGCGACCATCCGCGCGATCTGGTACTGCTGCGCCGTGAGCTCCTCGGCCTGCGCGGACGCCGAGGACCGTACGGCCTGCCCGGCGGCCCGCAGCTCGCCCCTGGCCTGGTCGATCCACAGGCGGGCCCCGAGCCGTTCGAACGTCTCCAGCGCGCCGTGCAGGTGTTCCCTCGCCGAGCCGGGACGCCGTTCGCGGCGCAGCGCGCTCCCGAAGAGCAGCTGCGTGCGGGCGGTCTCGAACGCGCACGAGCCCCGGTGGTGCAGATCGAGAGCGTGGCGGAAGAGCTCCTCGGCCTCGCCGGGCCCGGCGAGGAGGGCGTGGCACCGCGCCGCGAGCGCGAGCCGGTCGGGGCTGCGGGTGCTGGCCGCCCAGCGGTCGAGCACCCGCAGCGCGGACACGGCCCTCTCCCGGTCCCCTGTGCGCGCGGCGGCCTCGATGAAGATGGGGGTCGCCATGACCCGCACGACGACGTGGCCGTTCCTGCGCTGCGTGCGCAGCCGGTTGGCGGCCTCGGTCACGCGCCCCGCGGCCAGGTCGAGATGGGCCAGAGCCCAGTTGCCGAGGGCCCCGGCCACGCCCAGGCCGTGGGCGTCGGCGAGTTCGAGCGCGGCCCCGGCCCGTATGCGGCAGGTCTCCTCGTCGCCTTGGACGGCGGCGGTGAGCGCGAGCCATGCGAGGTGGTGCCCCGCGGTGTTGAGCTGGCCGGTCTCCTGGGCGAGCCGCAGGCCCTCGACGGCGTTGGCGGCGACGGAGGTGTAGCGGCCCATCCAGATCTCGGCGTGGATGACCGACTCCAGCAGCTGCGGCAGCGCGGAGGCGACTCCCTTGCCGCGCGCGGTCTCGACGGCCCTGGTGGCGAGCATGAGGGCGTGGGCGTCCTGGCCGAGCAGCAGGCTGGCGACGCCCGCCCAGACCAGCATGGCCGGGTCGCGCGTGGCCGGGGCCAGCCGCAGCACCCGGCGCAGCGGATCGGCGGCCTCGGCGTGCTCGCCCCTGAAGGTGGCCGCCATCCCGGCGAGGTACTCGAACATCAGCTGGGTGGCGGGGCGGTCGTCGGGACGGCGCAGCGCGGCGGCGCGGCGGGCGATGGCGAGGAAGCGCCGGTTGTCCCCCGCGACGTAGCTGGCCTCGGCGGCGCGGACGAGCGCCCGTACGCCGAGGGCCCGGTCGCGGTCGAGCAGCCATCCGGCTGCGGCGAGGAACCGGTCGTGAGCGTTGCCCGTCTCCCCGCCGAGCAGTTCGAGGCTTCCGTGCAGCAGCTCCGCCCGTCCTCGCATCTCCTCGGGGACCGTCAGGGACGACAGCCGGGCGAGCAGCGACCTGGCGTGCTGCGGGTGGCCGGCGTTCGACGCGTGGCGGGCGGCGGCGGCCAGCCGCGCGGCCTTGACGCCGCCGTGGCCGGTGAGCTCCGCGGCGCGTTCCAGGGCGAGGAAGGGCTCCGGGTGGCCCCCGCGCGCGGGCGCCGCCTCCGCCGCCGCGGCCAGCTCGTCCGCCAGTACCTCCCTGGGGCCGTCGAGGGCCATGGCCCGGTGCCACGCCCGCCGCAGGCGCTGGTGGTCCTGGTCGAGGACGCCTGCCAGCAGGCGGTGCGCCGCGCGCCGCCGGGCCAGGGACGCGCCGGAGTAGACCACCGAGCCCATCGCCGGTTCGGCGAAGGCATAGCGGTCCCCGGTGGCGCGGACGACGCGGGCGCTCTCGGCGGGTTCGAGCGCGAGGAGCGCGGACAGGGGCCCGGCGGCCCGGATCAGCGTGGCGGTGTCCATCTCGGGGTCGGCGGCGATGAGCAACAGCAGGTGCCGGGCGTCGGCCGACAGCCGCGCGAGCTGGTCGGTGCAGGCGCGCCAGAGCCGGCCGTCCTGTGGCAGCGAGTCGGGCGGCGCGGCGGCTCCCGCCGTCTGCTCCGGGGTCAGGGCGCCGACGAGCTCGGTGAGGGCGAGCGGGTTGCCCCGCGCGATGCGTTCGAGCGAGGCCCGCAGATCCTCGCCGAGGCCGAGCGGGGCCAGGTCGTCGACCAGTTCCCGTGCGGCGGTCGCGCCGAGCCGGCCGAGGACGCGTACGGGGACGCCTCCCGGCGCCGTGCGGTCGTCGTGCGCCCCGAAGACCAGCGCGATCGGCTCGCGGTCCAGGCGGCGCGCGGCGAAGAAGAGCGCTTCTCGGCTGGCCTCGTCGAGATGGTGGAGGTCGTCGACACAGGCGAGTACCGGCTGGTGCGCGGCCACCAAGGCCAGCAGGTCCAGGACCGCGGCCGACAGGGCGAGCCCGCCGTCGGCCACGCCGAGCTCCAGCGCCTTCCGCAGAACGGCGGCCCGAGCCTGGGGCAGCCGGGCCGGGGACTCCCTCAGCGGGCGGAGCAGGCCGTGCAGCCCGGAGAACGCCAGGTGCGACTCCGGCTCCACGCCGGAGGCCCTGAGCACGAGGAAGTCGCGGGCCTCGCCGGCCGCGAAGTCCAGCAGGGCGGTCTTGCCCATCCCCGGCCCGCCGAGCAGGAGCAGCGCCCCGCCGGAGCCGTCGCGGGCGTCGTCCAGCAGCCGCCGCAGAGCGTCCTGCTCACCGCTTCGCCCGCGGAGGGTACGTGCCTGCGTGGTCCGGGAGGCGGGAGACACGTCTCCCAGTGTTACGCGCACATGTCGTACCTGGAAGGCATGTGACCACAAGGTTTCACGCCCCCCGGGAGAACCGGCGATTTCCCTGGTAGCCGATGCCGACCGAATCTCCGATATCCGGTTATCCGGAAAGCCGGGAGGCCATACGCGGCCCTCTGAATCACCGGCGTCCACGGCGCTCCAGCCGCTCCCCCGGAGGACTCCGACACTTCAGGACGACGGGTATCCAGGACACAGATAACCCGAATTCCGGCAGACCGCGCGGGTCGGCCGTAACCGTTCTGTGTCCTACCAAGCCGGGCTTTCCAAACCGTTGACGCGGCCGTAGCACGTATGTAACCTTTGGCCAACGCCCTGCAAGATTCTTGCAAACTACTGTTCTATTTCTTTCTTATCTCCGCAAGTTCTGGCTGGAACGCACTGCGTCCGTGCACCCGCCCCGCCCCCATGTATGGAGGCCCAGGTGATGTCGGCTTCGGCATTGCGCGGTCGGTCGCCGCCCCCACGACCCCTCGGTTGCCGCGTTCATCGTCGTCTGCGTTGAGATCAGCACCCCCCAGCGACACCACGGAGCGTCGCGCGGCGGAGGTCACGCACTTCCCGCTACACCCTGTCGTTCCAGACGAGAGATAGAGAACTCGATGAAAATGAAGTACCCGGCGTTAAGGCTGGTCGCAGGCATGATCGCGACCAGCCTGCTCGTATTGGCGGGGCCGGTGCTCCCGGCCTCGGCAGCGGGCCCCAACCTGGCATCAGGGAAGGCCGCATCGGCGAGCAGTTACGCCGACGTCTACCAGGCCGCCAACGTCAACGACGGCAACCAGGCCACCTACTGGGAGAGCGCGAACAATGCCTTCCCGCAGTGGGTCCAGGTGGACCTCGGATCCGCCGTCAGCGTGAACAGTGTCGTCCTCAAGCTTCCGGCGTCGACCAGCTGGGCCACCAGGACCGAGACCCTGGCGGTGCAGGGGAGCACGAACGGCACCTTCTCCAACATCGTCGCCTCCGCGGGCTACACCTTCAACCCGGCGACCGGCAATACGGTGACGATCAACTTCACCGCGACCAGCACCCGGTACGTGCGGCTGAACATCACCGGCAACACCGGATGGCCGGCGGGCCAGATCTCCGAGTTCGAGGTGTACGGGCCGGTTACGGGCGACACCCAGGCGCCGACCGCGCCGACCAACCTCGCCTACACCGTGCCGGGTTCCGGCCAGATCAAGCTGACCTGGAACGCCTCCACCGACAACGTCGGCGTCACCGGCTATGACATCTACGCCAACAACGCCCTGCGCGGCAGCGTGGCCGGCAACGTCCTCACCTACACCGACAACCAGCCCGACACCGCGACGGTGTCCTACTACGTCAAGGCCAAGGACGCGGCGGGCAACCAGTCCGGGAACAGCAACACCGTCACCCGTACCGGCACGGGCGGCGGCGGGGGCTCGAACCTGGCCGTCGGCAAGCCGATCACCGCTTCGGGGTCCGTCTTCACCTTCGTGCCCACCAACGCCAACGACAACAACGTGGCGACGTACTGGGAGGGCAACGGCGGGGCCTACCCCAACACCCTCACCGTGCAGCTCGGCGCGAACGCCGACGTCAACTCGGTCGTGGTGAAGCTCAACCCGGACAGCTCGTGGGGCACGCGCACGCAGACCATCCAGGTGCTCGGGCGTGAGCAGAGCGCGACGACGTTCAGCAACCTGTCCTCGGCGGCGGTCTACACCTTCAACCCCGCCTCCGGGAACACCGTGACCATCCCGGTCAGCGGCAGGGTCGCCGACGTCCAGCTCAAGTTCACCAGCAACTCCGGTGCCCCCGCGGGCCAGGCCGCGGAGTTCCAGGTCATCGGCACCGCCGCCCCCAACCCCGACCTGACGATCACCGGCATGTCGTCGTCTCCGGCCGCCCCGATCGAGACCGACGCCATCACGCTGTCGGCCACGGTCAAGAACATCGGCACCGCCGCCTCGGGCGCGACGAACGTCAACTTCTACCTCGGCACCACGAAGGCCGGCACCGCCTCCGTCGGCGCGCTGGCGGCCGGAGCGACGAGCACCGTCTCCGCCAACATCGGGGCGCGTGACGCGGGCACCTACCCGCTGAGCGCCAAGGTCGACGAGGCCAACAGCGTGGTCGAGCAGGACGAGACCAACAACAGCTACACCAGCCCGTCCTCGCTGGTCGTCAAGCCGGTCGACACCTCCGACCTCGTGCCGGGGACCTCCTGGTCGCCCAGCAACCCGGCGGCCGGCAACAACGTCACCTTCTCCGTGGCGATCAAGAACCAGGGCACCGTGGCCTCCGCGAGCGGCGCCCACGCCATCACGCTGACCGTCGCCAACGACGCCGGCACCGTCGTCAAGACGCTGACCGGCTCCTACAGCGGCGCGATCGCCCCCGGCGCCACCACCAGCCCGGTCAACCTCGGCACCTGGACGGCCGCCAACGGCAAGTACACCGTCAAGACGGTGATCGCCAACGACGCCAACGAGCTGCCGGTCAAACAGGGCAACAACACCGTCACCCAGCCCTTCTTCGTCGGGCGCGGCGCGAACATGCCCTACGACAGCTACGAGGCCGAGGACGGCGTCATCGGCGGCGGCGCGGCCGTGGTCGGCCCGAACCGCAACATCGGCGACCTCGCGGGTGAGGCGTCCGGCCGCAAGGCCGTCACGCTGAACTCCAACGGCAGCTACGTCGAGTTCACCACCAAGGCCAGCACGAACACCCTCGTCACCCGGTTCTCCATCCCGGACGCGGCGGGCGGCGGCGGCATCAACTCGACGCTGAACATCTACGTCAACGGCACCTTCCTCAAGCCCATCAACCTGACGTCCAAGTACGCCTGGCTGTACGGCGACGAGACCAACCCCCAGAACTCGCCCGGATCGGGGCCGCGTCACATCTACGACGAGGCCAACGTCATGCTCGGCACCACCGTCCCGGCCGGTAGCAAGATCAGGCTCCAGAAGGACGCCGCCAACACCAGCAACTACGCGATCGACTTCATCAACACCGAGCAGGTGTCGGTGATCCCGAACCCCGACCCCGCGAAGTACGCGGTGCCGGCCGGCTTCACCCAGCAGGACGTGCAGAACGCGCTCGACAAGGCACGCCAGGACACCAGCCTCGTCGGCGTCTACCTGCCTCCGGGCGACTACCAGACAGCCAACAAGTTCCAGGTGTACGGCAAGGGCATCAAGGTCGTCGGCGCCGGTCCCTGGTACACGCGCTTCTTCGCGCCGACCACCCAGGACAACACCGACGTCGGCTTCCGCGCCGACTCCACCGCCAACGGGTCGACGTTCTCCGGCTTCGCCTACTTCGGGAACTACACCTCGCGCATCGACGGCCCGGGCAAGGTGTTCGACTTCTCCAACGTGGCCAACATGGTGATCGACAACATCTGGGTCGAGCACACGGTCTGCATGTACTGGGGCGCGAACACCGACTTCATCACGATCAAGAACTCCCGTATCCGTGACACGTTCGCCGACGGCATCAACATGACGAACGGCAGCACCGACAACCTCGTCAGCAACAACGAGGCCCGTTCGACGGGTGACGACAGCTTCGCGCTGTTCTCGGCCATCGATGCCGGTGGGGCCGACGAGAAGAACAACGTGTACGAGAACCTGACCGCGATCCTCCCCTGGCGTGCCGCCGGTGTGGCGGTCTACGGCGGGTACGCGAACACCTTCAGGAACATCTACATCGCGGACACGCTGACCTACTCGGGCATCACGATCAGCTCGCTGGACTTCGGCTATCCGATGAACGGCTTCGGCGCCTCCCCGCCCACCACGTTCGACAACATCTCGATCGTGCGCGCGGGTGGTCACTTCTGGGGCCAGCAGACCTTCCCCGGAATCTGGATCTTCTCCGCTTCCAAGGTCTTCCAGGGCATCCGCGTGAACAACGTGGACATCGTGGACCCGACCTACAGCGGCATCATGTTCCAGACGAACTACGTCGGCGGCCAGCCGCAGTTCCCGGTCAAGGACACCATCTTCACCAACGTCTCGATCACGGGCGCCAAGAAGAGCGGTGACGCGTTCGACGCCAAGTCCGGGTTCGGCATCTGGGTGAACGAACTGCCGGAGCCGGGCCAGGGCCCGGCGGTCGGCACGGCCACCTTCAACAACCTCGTCCTCAGCAACAACGCCGTGGACATCAAGAACACGACGTCGACCTTCACCATCGTCCGCAACTAGCAGTAACCGGTTCACCGGCTTCCGGGGCGCGCGAGTCCCCGGAAGCCGGCCCGCAGACGAAGTGCCGAGATCGGAAGAGCGTCGG
>NZ_JBFBIK010000175.1:0-10420 GCF_040685555.1 Sphaerisporangium sp. NPDC088356 | reverse complement strand
CCGGCCAGGCTGTGCGGATCGCCGTAGTGCGGGGGAGAGCCCATGGGCTCTCCCCCGCACCCGTTAGATGGCGCGCTCGGCCTGGGCTCGGAGGTCCTGTACGGCCCGCGCCGGGTCGTCGGAGCCGTACACCGCGTTCCCCGCCACGAACACGTCGGCACCGGCCTCGGCGCACCGGTCGATGGTCTTGGCCGAGACCCCGCCGTCCACCTGGAGCCAGATCTCGCCGCCGTGCTTGCCGATCAGCTCGCGCGCCTTGCGGATCTTCGGCAGCATGATGTCGAGAAAGGACTGCCCGCCGAACCCCGGCTCCACGGTCATCACCAGGAGCATGTCGATCTCGCCGAGCAGATCCTCGTAGTCCTGGACCGCCGTGCCCGGGTTCAGGGCGAACCCCGCCCTCGCGCCGGCGGACCTGATCTGCCGCAGGGTCCGCACCGGGGCCTTGGCGGCCTCGGCGTGGATCGTGACGCTGCCCGCCCCGGCCTCGGCGTAGGCGGGGGCCCAGCGGTCGGGGTCCTCGATCATCAGGTGGCAGTCGAGCGGCAGGTCGGTCGCCTTGAGCAGCGACTCGACCACCGGCAGCCCGATGGTCAGGTTGGGCACGAAGTGGTTGTCCATCACGTCGACGTGCAGCCAGTCGGCCACGTCCGCGACCTTGGCGGCCACGTCCGCCAGCCGGGCGAAGTCGGCGGTGAGGATGCTGGGTGAGATCTGTACGGCCATGATGCCGCAGTCTAGAACCCCCGCGCTCCCGACCACGCCCTCGCCGGCCCCCAAGACGACGGCGCCTTGCCCGACCAGCTCGTCACACCGGCGTCGGCGGCGGGCGTCCCAGGTCAGACCATGTACTGGTCGTGGCGCAGGTAGAGCTCGGTCCACTCTTCGGGGCTGAGCCGACGGCCGGTCGCGGCGATCTCCGCGAGCTCCTCGAAGTAGTCCTCGCGCGGCGCGCCTGGAGCGAAGTGCAGCAGCATCGACGCGGGCTCACCCGACTCGTTGCGGAACGCGTGGACACCGCCCTCCGGCACGTGCAGGAAGTCGCCCGGAGTCGCATCGATCCACGTGTCGCCGTTGTAGAGACGGATCGTCCCGGACAGGACGTAGAACGACTCCGACATCGTGCGGTGGAAGTGGGCGCTCGGCCCGCTGGGCTCGGGCCCATGTCCCACCGGTACAAGCCGAACTGGCCGTTCGTCGTCGCGCCGGTGGCCAGGTAGCTGACCACCGTGCCGCCCTGGCCCATCGTCAGCTCGGCCTCGTGCCCGGCGGGCCGGTACGTCGCGCTGACCTCGCCCTCGGCGGGGAAGTACGTCGGGTCCGGGTATGACATGTCGCCCCTTTTCACATTTATACGGTCATCGCTGCTCGCCACCGCCTGGCGGCGAGCTCCCCGCCGGTCAGTGACCCTTGCGCAGCAGGGCGAGGAACATGGCATCGGTGCCGTGGCGGTGCGGCCAGAACTGGGCGTACGGCCCGTCGCCGAGGTGGTCCACCTCCTCCAGGAACTCCAGGGCGTCAAGGACCTCCGCGTCACCCCGGCGCTTCACCACGTCTCCGACCACGGCCCGGGTCTCGGCCAGGTGCGGCGAGCAGGTCACGTAGGCCACGACCCCGCCCGGTCGTACGGCGTCCAGAGCCGAGCCGAGCAGGCGGTGCTGGAGCGCGGCCAGCTCGGGCACGCTCTCGGGCGAGCGCCGCCAGCGCGCCTCGGGACGCCGGCGAAGGGCGCCGAGACCCGTGCACGGCGCGTCCACCAGCACCCGGTCGAACGCCGACGGGCGCCAGGCGGGCTCGGTGCCGTCGGCCGTGATGACCCCGGCCCTCCTCGTCGCCTTCCAGACCAGCCTGGCGCGGTGGAACCGCTGGTCGGAGGCCAGCAGGTGGCGGCCGTCCTGGATGGCGAGCGCGTCGAGCAGGCCCGCCTTACCACCGGGGCCGGCGCACATGTCGAGCCACAGGCGGTCGGACCCCTCGACCGGCACCCGCGTCAGCGCCAGCGCGACCAACTGGCTGGCCTCGTCCTGGACGGCCGCGCGGCCCTGCGCGACCGCCTCGATCGAACCCGGGTCGCCGTCGGGCAGATAGGCGGCGTACGGCGAGTAGCGCGCGGGGACGGCGCCCGCGTCGACCAGTTCGCCGACGGTGCTGCGCCCCGGCCACGCGACCAGGGTCACCCCGGGACGGTCGTTGTCGGCGGCGAGCAGCGCGGCGGTCTCCCCGGCGTCGCCGCCCACGGCGTCGCGGAGCGCCGAGGTGATCCACCGAGGATGGCTGTGGGCGACGGCGAGGTGGCCGATCGGGTCGTCCTCGGGGCTGGGCGCCACGATGGGCAGCCACTGGTCGAAGTCCCTGGTGGCGACCTTGCGCAGGATCGCGTTGGCGAACTTGGAGGCGCCCACGCCGATGCGCAGCCGTACGAGGTCGACGGTGGCGCTGACGGCGGCGTGCGGGGGCACCCGGGTCTTCAGGAGCTGGTGCACGCCGAGGCGGATGGCGTCCAGCAGCGGCGGGTCGATCTCCTCGGGAGGCCGGTCGCTGCACGCCGCGACGATCTCGTCGTAGGTGCCGAGGCCGCGCAGGGTGCCGTAGGCCAGCTCGGTCGCCAGCGCGGCGTCCCGCCCGGCCAGGCCGCGCTCGCGCAGCAGGGTCGGCATCAGCAGGTTGGCGTAGGCGTCGCGCTCGTCGACGGCCCGCAGGAGGTCGTAGGCGACGTTGCGCGCCTCGTCACGCACCGGCTTCGGCCGCTTCCCGTGAGCACGGCCCCCGTTCTTCGACCGGCCCGCCTGTCTGTCCCCCGGCGTCACATTTCCCCCGTAGTCACGTCTGACCGGCCTGGCCGATCTTCACCCGCGTCGCGTCCGCCCATGGCCCGGGTCAGTCGAGCCGGTCGCCGGCGGCGAGGCGGACGCCGCGCGCCCACTCACCGGCCGTCATCTGGCGCTTGCCCTGCGGCTGGACCTCGCCGAGCAGCACCGGGTGGCTCGCCGTGCCCACCAGGACGGTGTTCTTGGCCACCACGATCTCACCGGGCGCGAGCTCGCCCACGCCCGGGACCAGCGCCGAAGCGTCGGCCACCGGCCGCACGGGGCCGAGCTTGAGCCGCTGGCCGCGGAACTGCGCCCAGGCGCCCGGAGCGGGCGTGCAGGCGCGGACCAGCCGGTCGACGCGCATCGCCGGGGCCGTCCAGTCGACCCGGGCGTCCATCACATCGATCTTGGGGGCGTAGCTGATGCCGTCGGCGAGCTGCGGGCGGGCGTCCAGCGTGCCGTCCTGCACGCCGTCGAGCGTCGCCTCCAGCAGCCCGGCGCCCGATTCGGCGAGGCGGGCCAGCAGCTCACCGCTGGTGTCGGTGGGCCTGATCTCCTCGGTCACGACGCCGTAGACCGGCCCCGCGTCGAGCTCCTTGACGATCTGGAACGTCGCCGCCCCGGTGATCGGGTCGCCGTGCAGCACGGCATGCTGCACGGGAGCGGCGCCCCGCCACGCGGGCAGCAGCGAGAAGTGCAGGTTGATCCAGCCGAAGCGCGGGATGTCGAGCGCCGACTGCGGCAGCAGCGCGCCGTAGGCCACCACCGGGCAGCAGTCGGGATCGATCTCCTGGAGCCTGGCGAGGAACCGCGGGTCGCCCGCCTTGGCCGGCCTGAGCACCTCGACGCCGGCGGACTCTGCCAGCTCGGCCACGGGGCTGGAGTGCACCTTGCGGCCCCGCCCGGACTGGGCGTCCGGCCGGGTCACCACGGCCACCACCTCGTGCCGGGGCGAGGCGAGCAGCGCCCGGAGCGACGGCAGGGCGGTTTCCGGGGTTCCGGCGAAGACGAGGCGCACGGTGCTAGAGGGCCTTCCCTTGAGTGGCGTGCGGCGAGAACTTGACCGCGGGAGCCGAAAGGCCGCTCCACTCGGCCTCGCGGATCGCCTTCATCGCCAGCTTGCGCTGCTTGAGGTCCATGCGGTCGATGAACAGCACGCCGTCGAGGTGGTCGGTCTCGTGCTGCACGCACCGGGCCAGCAGGTCGGTGCCCTCGATCGTGACGGGCTCACCGTGCATGTCGAGCCCCTTGGCGACCGCGCGGATCGCGCGCGGCGTCGGGAACGTGAGGCCGGGGAAGGACAGGCAGCCCTCCTCGCCCTCCTCGTCCTTCTCCTCCGACAGATCGAGGGTGGGGTTGATCAGATGGCCGAGCGTGTCGTCGACGTAGTAGGTGAACACACGCAGGCCGACGCCGATCTGCGGCGCGGCCAGCCCGGCCCCCGGCGCGTCCATCATGGTGTCGGTGAGGTCCTTGACGAGCTTGCGCAGTTCCTTGTCGAAATCCCTGACCGGCTCCGCGGGGGTGCGCAGCACCGGATCGCCGAACAGGCGGATCGACTGAATTGCCACGGACGACTCCGTTCACATCACGAATTGAAGGTTCCCCTAGTTTATGGCTCGCCGGGAACGCGGCGTTTGCGGTGGCCGCCGACGCGCCCGCCCCCGGCCAGGCCCGCCCGTGGTCAGCGGGACCGCGCCTTCATGGCGGCCTTGCGTGACGCCTTGGCCACCGCGGCGTCCGGGTGGTGGGCGCCCAGCAGTTCGAGGACCGCGATGGCGTCGGGGTGGCTGCTGCGGCTCATGTCCTCCACCAGGCGCAGCAGCTCATCTCCACCCTCCAGCGCCTCGAACTCGCTCATCGCCTCGTGGGCGTCGGGGATGTGCAGCAGCGTGGCCAGGGTGTCGACCGCGAGCCAGGTGCCGTCGTCCTCGGACAGGGCGGGGGCGTCCAGGTCGCGCACGCCGAGCCAGACGGCCGCGTGCCGCCACATCGAGGGCTCGGCCAGCGCCTCGCGCATCGCGGGCTCGGCCTCCGGCCCCATCTCCTCCAGGACCGTGCCGATCACGCCGCGCTGCCCCGCGGTGCCGGACGCCGCGACCTTGATCAGCTCGCGTGCGGCGTCCTCGGGAACGCGGCGCTCGACCCACAGCGTCGGGGCGCTCGACGGCGCCTCCCCCGTCAGCATCGCGTCGACCAGCTCGGTGGCGCTGAGCTCGGCGAACCCCGCGATCTCTGACAGCAGCGGCGCGTCATGGCCCTCGCGCAGCAGATCTTGCCGCACGGCCCACACGCCGAGCGGGGTCAGGCGGACGCTGTCGGCCGTTCGCTCGAAGAGCCCGCAGTACTGGAGGAGGTCGAGGGCGACGTCCAGCTCGGCGGGAAGCTTCTCGCGCAGCCGCCGCATCTCGGGGGCACGGGCCTCGCAACCGATCTCGTGGGCCTGGAGCATGCCCTCGACCAGGGCGGCGTAGGTGATGCCGTCGCTGGTGGCGTAGATCGTGGCGAGCATCTCGGTGAGGTGCTCGTCGGCCACCGCCGAACCGGTCAGCCCCTCGTCGGTGCGGTCGAGCACGTCCATGACCACGCCGTCCCAGAACTCCATCAGGTCGGCAGGCAGCCCGGGCCCGGGCGAGACGCTCGTGCGGGCGATGCGGAGCAGGCCGGCGTTGACGGCGACGATCCAGGCCAGGCGCAGCCGGTCGGCGCCGAGACCCAGCTCCGCGGCGGCGTGGCCCGCGTCCTCGGCGAGGAGCAGCCCCTCGTCGGTCACCTCGCGGGTGCCGGTCCACGCGGCGAGCAGCCGGGCGTCTCTCACGAGCGGCACGGACAGGACCCTCTCGGCGAGCTCGGCCGAGGACGCGATCTCGACCGGCGGGAAGCTCAGCACCTCGCTCTCGCACTCGCCGCAGTCGCAGTCTTCGCCGCCGCCCGCCATCTCGGCGAGCAGCGCCTCACGCTCCTCGCCGGACACGCTTCCCAGCTCGTCGATGAGGTTGCGCAGCTCTCCAAGATCGAAGATGCCGCCGTTCCCGCTGTTGGCCATTCAGGCAACTTACTCCACACCAGCCACAGCCGATGACGGACTCCGGACGTTGACCAAGACCACTCAGTGAATGCCACGCGAGCGCGCCTTGAACGCCGCCTTGCGGGCGGCCTTGGCGAGGTTCCGATCGGGCAGGTGGCGGCCGAGGAGGTCGAGCACCTCGGCGACGTCGGGGTGCTCGACCCGCCACATCTCCTCGATGACATGGGCCGGGGGCCCCGCGGCGGCGAGGTTCTCCGCGAACTCCTCAGGGTCGTCCTCGGCGCCCGGCATGGCCAGGGCGAGCATGTCGACGCTGACCCACAGGACCTCCTCGGGCGTCAGCGCGGGCGCGCTCAGGCCGTGGGAGGCCAGCCAGTGGACGGCGTGCGGGCGCAGCTCCGGGTCGTCCAGGAACGGCCGTACGGCCGGGGCCGCCTCGGGCCCGAGCCCGTCGACGATCGTGACCGCCACCCCGCGCGCCACCGCCGTCGCCCCCCGCACGGCGGTGAACAGCTGCCGCGCCGCCTCGGCCGGGGAGCGCCGCTCCAGCCACCCGTCGATGTCGCGCTCGGCCTGCTCGGCCGACACGCCCGCCAGCAGGCCGGCCACCAGGCCCTCGGCGTCGCCCTCGGAGGGGTCGGGGGCGACGGGCGCGACAAGGCCCATGCGGGAGTACATCTCGCGCAGCCCCCACAGGCCCTGCGGGGTCAGCCTGACGACCTCCCCGAGGCGCTCCACGGTGCCGCAGCGGCCGAGGACGTCGAGCGCGGCCTCGAGCTCCGCCGGGTCGTCAGCGCCCGGACGGTCGTCGGCCCAGGTCTCGTCGAGGTGCTCACGGACCGCGAGGACGGCCATGGGCGCCTGCAGCCTGTAGAGCAGTTCGTGGATCGTGTAAAGCTCGCGGTCGACCTGGACGGAACCGGTGACGTCCGCCGCCGGGCCGCCGGTCAGGAACGCCACCGTGCCCGCCCAGAGCTCCAGCACCTCGTGGTCGTCGCGGGAGGCGGGGGGCCGGAAGCCCGGCGCCGCCCTCACCTCCGTGCGGGAGACCTCCGCCAGCTCGATGGCGACCGCGAGCTCCCAGGCCAGCGAGGGAGAGGCGACGCCGAGATCACGCGTGATCCGCGCCGCGTCCCTGACCCGCAGGGTGCCCCGGACGGTCGGCGTGTGGCCGCCCTCCACCATCCAGGCCACCACGCGGTGGGCGTCCTGGAGCAGGCCGGTCTCGCGGGCCGCCCGGGCGACCTCCTCGGGCGGCGCCAGCCTTACGGGCGGGAGCGGCGAGCAGCCGGGACACTCGCATCCCTCGTCGTCGGCCGTGACGCCCCGCAGGTGCAGCGGCGAAAGCCCGGCGGCCTGGTCGCCCGAGCCGTCGGGCGGCCCGGCGCCGAGCGCGTCGGCGTCGGCGCCCATCGCGCCGAAGATGCTCTTGGCCATGCCGAACTTGGAGGTGTCGGCCAGGGCCGCCGGCATCTCGGGCGCGATCTCGTCGATCTTCGCCCGCATGCGGGTGGCCATCTTGGCGCCGATCTCGCCGCTGTCGAGCAGGAAGTCGACGAGCGTGCGCGCCGCCGCCACGGTCTCCGCCGCGCTCTCGGGCGGGGCGATGACCTTGCGCGGGTAGATGTCGAGCAGCAGGTGCTCGAACGTGCCGGGCGTGAAGTCGGAGAGCTCGCTTACGTCCAGGTAGTCGCTGGCGTAGTCGCACAGGAGCCGCACCTCGTCGATGTCCACCGCGAGATCCTTCGAGCGCCCCCACGCCCGGATCTCCTCGATGGCCCCGTTCACCCATTCGATCGACACAGGGAGAAACTAACGGCTTACTTTCAGCACCGCGAATCGGCGTCCTGGGGTCAGATCAGATCGATCGGATCCATACACACCCGGACCAGGTCGGGAGCCTTACGCGCGGACCTCACGCCCTCCGCGCCCTTGAGCGTCCGCGCCAGCGCGGCGCCCGCTCCACGGGGCACGCGGATCACGATCCTTTCCTCCGGCTCGCCCGGCGCGTGCCTCGGCCTGTCGATGGGGACGGGGCCGAGAACCTGCGCGCCCTCGGGCAGTCTGAGGCCGACCGCCATCTCCCTGACCCCGCCGGCGGAGCCGGTCAGCGTGGCCACGCGGACGGCGGGAGGGAAGCCTAGAAGGGTCCGCTCGGCGAGCTCCCGCTCGGCGTGGGTGACCGGGTCCCAGCGCAGCAGCGCCTGCACGGCCGGGACGGCCGAGTCGGCGAGCACGACCAGCTCGGCCGCCGGGCGCAGCAGCGCGGCCGCGTTCATCCAGCGCCGCAGGGTCTCCTCGGCCGCGCGCAGGTCGGGACGGCCCAGCAGGGCCCAGCCGTCCAGGAGTACGGCCGCCGCGTAACCGCCCTCGGCGACCGGCTCCGCACCCGGCGTGGCCACGACCAGGGCCGGGCTCTGGCCCACCGTGGCGAGGACGCCGTCGCGCCCTGAGGTCTTGACGGGAACCGACGGGAAGGCCCGCCCGAGCTCCTCGGCCGTGCGCCGGGCGCCGACCACCACGGCCCTCATCCGGTTGCTCCCGCACGCCTGGCAGCGCCAGGTGCCGGCGATGCGCCCACACCACCGGCAGTACGGCGCGGCATGCCCACCCCGCAACGCCAACGGCCCCCCGCACAACGGTCCCCCGGACCCACCGGCCTCCCCCGGCCCGCCCGTGAATCCCGCAGACCCCGGGGACTGGGCGCAGCGCGCCGGGGCGCGGCAGTTCTGGCAGGCGAGCGCTGGCAGGTACCCCCGGCGCGGCACCTGGACGAGGACCGGGCCGCTCGCCAGGCCCTGCTTGAGCGCTCCCCACGCCACGCTCGGCAGGCGCGCCGCGCGCGCGGCCTCGTCGCGGGCGAGATCGGTGTCGTCGCCGGCCGGCCGCACGCGGGGCGCGTGCCGCCGGAGCTCCTCCCTCGACGGCCCGATCGGCCTGGCCCAGCCCGTCGCGATGAGCTGCGTCGCCTCGGCCGTACGGGCGTAGCCCGCGATCAGCATGGCGGCCCCGGTCTGGTGGGCCCGCAGGGCGAGGACCTCGCGCGCGTGGGGGTAGGGCGCGAGCCGTTCGGCGTGCAGATCGTCGCCGTCGTCCCAGATCACCGCGAGACCGAGGTCGGGCACGGGGGCGAACGCCGCCGCCCTGGTGCCGACCGCCACCCGCACCTGCCCCCTCAGCACCCCCAGCCACCTGCGGTAACGCTCGGCGGGACCGAGATCGGCGGTCAGCGCCACATGCCGGCCCTCCCCGAGGACCCGGCGCAGCGCGGCGTCGAGCAGCGCGACGTCCTTGCCGTCGGGCATCACGACCACGGCACCCCTGCCGCCTCCCAGCGTGGCTCGCACCGCCAGGGCGATCCCCTCCGGCCACTCGGGCCCTTCCGGGGGGTGACCTTCGCCCCCGGTGCCGGGGAGAACGTTCCACACCGCGCGCGGGGCCCGGCCCTCGGCCAGAGCGGTGAGGAACGACGCCCCCATGGCATACCCGCCCCACGCCCCGACCTCCGGCACCACGCCCCCCCGGCCCACCGCCTCCTGGCCCCCCAGGCCCTCCTCACCGACCTCGCCCTCGCGCCTCACCGGGGCCGGCCGCGCCTGCTCGGCCTCCTCGGCGGTCCTCCCGGGCGTACCTTCTTCGGCTGCCGGGGCGGCCGGCCGTGCCGGCTCGCCGGTCTCGGCGGGGGACGAGGCCGCTCGCTTGGCGGCCTCGGCCTCCACCCTGGCGTGCCGGGGCGGTACGGCGAGGCGCAGGACGTCGGACATGGTGCCGGCGTAGCGGTCGGCCACGGCGCGGCAGAGGGCCGCGACGCGCGGCGTGAGCACCGGCTCGGGGGACACCACCCGCTCAAGGCCCGCGAGCTTGCCCTCGTGCTCGCTGCTCCCGGCCCGCTCCAGCAGGAACCCGTCGACGAGCTTGCCGGCGAAGCGCACCCGTACCCGGCAGCCCGGCACCGCCGAGGCCGCCATGGCCTCCGGCACGAGGTAGTCGAAGGGCCGGTCGAGATGGGGCAGCGGGGTGTCGACCAGCACGCGCGCGACGGGAAGGACCTCGGCGGGCACGAGCGCGCCCTTGGCGACACTGGACGCACCCTTGGCAGGAGCGACCGTGCCCTTGGCAGTAGCCGGAATTCCGTAAATGGGGTCGGGCGCACCCTTGGCGGCACCGGACACGCCCTTGGCAGGGTCAGGGGCCCCCTTGGCGGCACCGGAGGCGCCCTTGGCAGGGGCGGAAGCCGTGGTGCCGTAGGCGGGGGCGGGGGCGGCTCTGGTATCGGAGGCTCTGGTATCGCAGGCTCTGGCGCCGGAGGCCGGAGTGGGGGCCTGGACGGGAGTCGGGAACTCGAGAGCCGGGGCCTGGACGGGGATCAGCCGGCCGGGGTGGTGGGAGGTGGCGGGGCCGCTCGTGGCGCGGAGGGGCGGCAGCGCTCCGGCGTCGTGGAGAGGGCTCGCTTCGGTCACCTTTAGGTCCTACCAGACGACACCGATGAGGCCGGAATCAAGTCGCGGCCCGTGGATGCTTCCACGTCAGGAGAGAACGAACAGCAGGCGCACCATGGTGGGCGCCCAGCCCCACTTCTCCG
>NZ_JBFBIK010000174.1:0-10657 GCF_040685555.1 Sphaerisporangium sp. NPDC088356 | reverse complement strand
GTCAAAGCAATCCTCGTCCTACAACTCCGGGAAGCCCGCTGAAATAGGCTCACTGCCTCGCCCTAATCCTCATGCCCTGAGGGCTGGAAATATTGGGAATCCCATGATTTTCTGTAACAGGTACTGTGTGCGGACTGAGAGGTAACCAAGTCAATGGTAGCTCTGCTTTGGGCCGACGAGGCGATCACGGAACGGCTCGATAGCTTATCGCTCGCCAGCAAGCCATTGGAATACTCCGAAGCATGGCGGACCGGCACATGGAAAAAACAGGAAGCGCAACTCGCAGTGATTGTCGATGCGGGCGTTATTCGTTGGCTTGGTCGAGCGGTACGGGGAAACCGTATATCGAGTGTGGATTTCTTGGTCGCAGTTAGAGAGATAGTCGGAATAGACGCGACATCCCTTACTGAAGTCACACGCCAACTCCCTCCGCGCCACACAGAAGTCCTCGCTGTAAAAGGCGTATTACCGCCGGCTGGTGGAGTTGCACTAGTAGCTGCACTAAAGGCTCTCCATCCTGACTACGCAGGCCTTATCGACCATCTTTCCAGACCTCTACCGTACGAGCTACCTTCCGGAGAGCCTGGCGAGCTACTCAACCAGCAGAGGGATGCAGCTGGGATACTGCTCGATATCGGAGGCATGGAACGAGGCGTCCTCCGTTCCTGGAATGGCCACAGCGCCGAAGTTCCATTTCTCTCAGGAGTTCCGCGGCGTGCCGCACTTGAAGAAGCGTTGATTTCTCATGACATAGGGCGCTTTTCCACCTGGATGCACATCCCGGCCGTCGATGTAGAGTGGCGTTGCTTCACTAATGGACGCCGTAAGATGTTTATTATGAATGCGAATTGCACACCTGTAGAGCATTCCTTGGGGGTGGACCTGGTTTATTACAGTCCCGAGGCTTCATCGTTCACGATGATCCAGTACAAGAAGATGCGGCCATATAAGAATAGAATGCGTGCCCAACTTCTCTATCGGCCCGATGGTAACATCGAGGAGGAGCTAGACCGAATGAAACGGGTCGACGATTTCTGCCTCCAGCAATCCGGGGAATTCCGCCTGTTTTCCGCGCCATGCTGGGTGAAGTTGTGTGATCCGCGCCCTCGACTCGATGACCCAGCTGAACTTATCAAGGGTATTTACTTACCGAGAGCGTACTTCCAAGAGCTTCTCGGAACTCGCCTAGGCCCAAGGGGAGGGCGAGGACTCGGTTACGACAATGTTGACAGCTACCTAAATAACACAACATTCATAGATCTGCTGAAGACCGGCTTAATGGGAAGTCGCGGAACGGCAACAACTGAACTCGAGCGTATCGTCAGGGAAAGTCTGGATACTGGTCATACCGTTATGTTTGGTATGCCAGGAAGCAGCTAGAGAGCTTCAATGATGAGGGTTACACTAGCAGAAGCCTCTGTTGATCACGGGAGGGGTCTTTGACCCTGGGAGCCGACGAGGGAATCGAACCCCTGACTTGCGCTTACAAGCCGGAAGAAGATCGTCTGCTGGACAGGTACCACAGCGAGAAGTGTTTCGTGCGGCACAATCCCGTGTATCCGGGATCCCCGCACGCTCGGTCAGCAGCGTCAATCGATGGCAAGCCGACCCGGAGCACAGGGCCGCTAGGCCCGAGCACCGGAAGCGGCGCGGCAGCCCTGGTGAAGTTTATAGCGGTACGTGGCCCGCCGCTTGACAGTGGTCGAATGGGAGTGCTTCAGCTAGCCATACACGGAGCGCGAGAGTGCAATATACTACTGACGTCCACGCTAGATCACATAAGCCATAGGTCTGACGCAGTGCGCCGCAGGCGGGATGAGTGAGGTTCCTTGCCCGAGTACGACTTTAAAACACTCTCACCCGCCGACTTTGAGTTGCTAGTACGCGATCTATTGACAGCTCAATATGGCTGGCGACTAGAGGCATTTGGACATGGAAAAGATGGTGGTGTTGATTTAAGAGGTTGGGTGGATGGAAAAAAGATCGTCGTCCAGTGCAAACACTATGCTGGATCAACGTTTTCCGATCTCTGTGCTTCTGCCCGTAAAGAGCTCCTCAAAATGGATAAAGAGCGACCAGATCGGTACCTGTTCGCCACTTCACAGAACCTTAGTCGCACCCAAAAGGACTCCCTGGCCAAAGATCTGTCTCCTTGGCTCGCCAGGCCAGATGACGTGTTGACGCAGCTTGATCTCAACGAAATGCTTGGTAGGCATCCCAAAGTTGAACGCCAACATTTCAAACTCTGGCTAGCTTCGACCGGAATGCTAGAGCTTATAGTTCGCAG
Organism: Sphaerisporangium sp. NPDC088356; assembly: GCF_040685555.1. Classification (NCBI taxonomy): domain Bacteria; kingdom Bacillati; phylum Actinomycetota; class Actinomycetes; order Streptosporangiales; family Streptosporangiaceae; genus Sphaerisporangium; species Sphaerisporangium sp. NPDC088356. The sequence goes on along the minus strand of NZ_JBFBIK010000174.1, from coordinate 8,370 downwards.
TGGCTTGTGGGCGCGCAGTGAGGCTCTTTTGGAGGATGTTAGAGATAGGGTGAAACTGTACGTCCGCAGTCCTGGTTACGAACGGGCTTTTGCCCGACTTGATCAAAATCATGTTGTAGTGCTTACAGGTACACCAGGTGTGGGCAAGAGTATGCTTGCTGAGATGCTTCTACTTGCTCATTGGCATGAGGGCTGGCAAGTAGTCTCTGTGTCCTCCAATATCGACGAAGCATGGGAAACATATCGACCGAGTCAGCATCAGATCTTCTTCTACGATGACTTCCTCGGTCAGACTGACATTAGCGAACGCGGCAGCAAGAACGAGGACGCCCGCATAGTACGATTCATGGATCGAGTCTCTGCGGACCCCACCAAGCGGCTCGTCATGACTACTAGATCTCAGATCCTGCGCCAGACGGCCCTTGTGAGAGAGCCCATCGCACGTGGGAACTTTCACCTGCGCGAGTGTGTGGTAGAGCTTGCCGACTACGGACCAGTAGAACGTGCACAGATTCTCTACAACCACCTGTATTTCTCTGAGCTGCCTCGGCAGGTGTTGCGCGACTACATTGCTGGCGAGCACTACTGGAAAGTAGTGGATCACCCGAACTTTTCGCCGCGTGTTATTGAACAGGTAATTAAGAGAGGCAGTCCCACTGCTGAGACACTGGCAAGAAGCCTGGTTACCACTCTCGCTCGGCCCATCGAGTTGTGGGGCACCATGTTTGCCACAGTGCTTTCCGATGTAGCCCAACGTGTTGTGCTCACACTGGTGACCTTCCCGGTCGATGGTGTGTCACCGGACACTTTGCGACAGGCCACCCGGCGTGATGCCAAACCAATCGACTTCACCAACGCACTCAAAGCACTGGAAGGAACTTTTATCAAGATTGACACGCTGCCGCGGAGCACAGAAAAACGAGTGACCTATGCGAATCCCAGTGTCCGTGACTTCGTTTTGGCAATACTCGACGACGAGCCCGAGTATGGTCTTGCGCTTGTATCTGCGGCCCAGAGCATACGTGAGATATTGACACTACTGCAGTATGCTGATGCCCGGTCCGAGGACAAGAACAAGTTCCCTCGCCTAGCCGCCGCAATGGCTGCTAACCAGAAAGTGATCACGGATCGCATCGATGCCTTGATTGCTGAGGCACTCGAAGCTTCTGCAGCACATGAACATCCAAAGTGGCAGATCAGAGAAACTGTGATAAGACCACTTGCGGCGACACTTGATCCTGCGTCCCGGCTTATGCCGGGGACATCTCCGCGATTGCTGGCTAGAGCCCTAGAGCTCAGCAAGGAGTTCGATACCGGTTATCCAGAGGCGGATATTCTGGAGAATCTAACCTGGGCGTTTATTGTTTACTGGGGCAGCCGACTTGATAATGTCCACACGCAAGTTCATGACCTCGTCTGCGACTGGGGCGCATCCCTGTCCACAACGGAAGACGTCGAAGATTTCATCAAGTTTACAGAGAAGCATGATAGCTCGCTCAACCCATACCTCGATCTAACTTCGCTTCTCAAGCAGTACGCGGAAGGGGCGTTGCGGTCCGAGATCGATGCTATATCGAGCAATAGAACGGATGTAGACACCGACAGCCAGTGGCTTGATTCTATCGAAGGGCTGGCTGAACGGATCGGGATCGTTGATCGTCTGCAAGGCGACATCGAGTATGAACGGGCGAGCATCAGCGAGCACTATGAGGAGATGCCCCCTTACGACCCTACGCTGAGCCGTGATCTCGGCTATTCAACTGCGCCATCGCAGTCCCTCGTCGAGACCCGCCTCTATATAGGCGGAATTTTTCGACAGCTGTCGTAGGTTGTCTTTTCCCGCGTCTGGCCTGATGTTCGGTGGTGATGGCGCGTGGCGGTGCCGGCCGCGACCGGCCGGAGAGCCGCAGCGCGGCCGGCGACCGCCTAACGCGCGGCGGGCCGCCGCAGGCGGGACGCCTTTAATACATGTACAGATAATTTACTTTCGATCTTGGCCGGTTCACTGTCCTACCTCGGCTGATGCTTGACACTGCGGCCTCGGTTGATGGTTGACATGATCAATCCGGCGGGCCGGGGGGTGCGACTCGCGGCAGAAGCGGACGTCGAGGCAGCGCAACTCCTGGCACCATAAGCCGGTGGACAGCTCACCCCTGCGGCGTCATCCGAACGACGATTCGTCTCTGTCGGACGATGAGCTGGTTCGGGGGCGAGTCGCCTGGTTCGACGCCGTGCTCGTGCTCGACGACCTGGCCGACGCGGAGCCCCGCGACCAGCTGACCCCATCGAGAGCTGATGAACAGGTGGCAGCCCGCGGCTAGGCTTCTCCGCAATTCATGGGCAACGCGGGAAGGGACTGGCATGGGCAACGCGGCGTGGGGCGCCGGCCACCACACGGGCCTGGGAGAGGGCCTCGTCATCGGCGAAGAGATCGGCCGAGCCATCGGCGAAGCTGCCGGCGTAAAGAAGGGCGTGGCGATCGGCGTCGCTGCGAGCGCCGTCGTCGTTGCGGCAGCTGGCCTCGGGCTCTGGAAGCTCGGCCCATGGAGGCTTGTTTCGAAGCACCTCTTGGGCCGTGAGCAGGACCCAGCCGCCATAGACTCGAACCCGGTCGCCGAAAAAGGCGTCGACGACAAGCAGGAAGCCCGCGAAGGCACCCCAAGCGAATAGGTTGGCGCCTCTGCTACTTCGGGACCCCCAGCTGCCCTCACGGATGGCTATGCGTGCTGCGCACTCTCATCGGCAGAAGAGGACGTGTCGCCAGCCTCGCCGTGATCATGTAAAGCATCAGGCGGGCCGAAGCGTCAAGCATCAACCGAGGCCAGACATCTTGGCCGGTTCACATCTTCGCCGGTTGTTCGAGCCGGCATCAGTCGTCAGTTCGCTGCCGTGCCAGCGTTGAGGACGACTGGGGACGTCCTGTCTCATCAGGGACCTCTAGGACGTCTTGATGGTGTCCGGCTGGGTGGTGTCCTCGTTCTGGCTGTTGGTCGCAAGCTTGATCTCGCCATCGACTGAAAGGAGCGAGAGGGGAGGCGAGCATCCAGTGGAGGGAGGATCTGGGAGCGCGGTGCCGTGGGGTGGGCGTCGTGTGGGGCGGTTGCCTGGTGGCGGGTGTGGGTGAATGACGAGATGCTGGCGCGGGTGGCGGCGTCTCGGGCGGCGCAGGGGCTTCCGCCGGTGGTTGAGGATTTGGCGGTGTTGGAGCGGGTGGCGTTGGTGTTCCGGCTGGTCGGCGGGGACGAGCAGGTGTGCTTGGATGTTGCCGCTTAGGCGATCCATTCGATGGTGAACCGGTCGGGGTCCCACTTCTTGCGTGGGTTGGCGGTGGCGACGGTGATGGTGCGGATGACCGCGGTGACGATGGCGCGTCGCTGGGAGGCGTTCATGGCCTCCCATCTGGTGAGCATTTGCTGAGCGGTGCCGATGAAGGGGATCAGGGGCGAGGTTCGGGAGAGGCCGGCCAGTTGTGCCCTGTTCTTGTCCAGTCGCAGTTCGATCGGGGCGCGAGCGGCCATCCATTCCTTGCGGGTGATCTCGCGGGTGGCCCATGCCTGGGCGAGTTCTTCGAGTAGCTCCTCGTCGGCGCGTACGGCGTCAGCGAGGTTGTCATCGCCGCCGCCCTGGTGGCGGATGCGCTCGGCGAGGGCGGGGGAGTCGAGCGCGGTCAACAGCATGTCGCGGACGTGGTCATCGGTGCGGGCTGCGTTGGTGGCGACACCGCCGCAGGATCCGCTGCCTGGCACGTTCGGGCAGACGTAGCGGGGGACCCCGGAGCGGGGGCGTCCGTTCATGCGGTGCCCGCATCGTCCGCAGCGCAGGATGCCGGACAGCAGGTAGGAGCGTCCGGTGGCGGCCTGGCGGCGGTAGTCGCGGGCGGGATCGCTGAGCAGTACACGTAGCCGGTCGGAGTCGACGGGGCTGATGATCGCGGGCCAGACGGCGTCGGCGACGATCTCGCCCAGCAGAGGGCGGGTGGTCTGGAAGCTGCTGCGCGGCGTGTGCTCCCTTCGCCCACTGATCCGGGCTGAGGCGAGCAGGCGGCGCAAGGTGGTGGGGATCCAGTGACGTCCGGAAGGGGTCTTCACATCCCGCTGCTCGTAGTCCTTGCATACGCTGGCCAGTGATTCGCCGGCCAGTACCCGGCGGGCGGCCTCGCGGATCACCTCGGCCTCTTCCTCGATGACGGTTACCCGGTCTTCGGCGTAGCCGTAGGGGCGCATCCCTCCGCCGGATACTTTGCCGGCTTCGGCGTTCTGGCGTCGCTGGCGCTTTTGCCGTTCGGCTTTGTGTTCGGCCTCGTGGCGGGCGGCGGCTCCGAGCATGCGGGCGATCAGGCGGCCGGTCGGGGTGGCCAGGTCGATCTCACCGGTTACGGTTGCGAGTTCGATGCCGCGCCGGTCGGCCAGGTCGATGACGTCTTCGAGTTCGCGCGGAGATCGTGTCAGTCTGTCGACGTGCCAGCAGACGATGGCGTCGACCGCGCCGGCTTCGATGTCCTCAAGCAGCCTTCGCCACGCGGGACGTGGGCTCCCTGAGTACGCGCTGACGTCGTTGTCCGAGTACACGTCAGCTACCTGCCAACCTCGTCGCTCCACCGTTGCCCGGCAGTCGGCCTCCTGGCGAGCGACGCCGAGTCCGGCGCCCGCACGGTCCTGGCTGATCCGGCAGTAGATCGCAGCTCTGCGCATGGGTCACATAGATACACGCTCGTAGGTATGGGGGTCGCGTGCCCGATCGGTCTGACGACCGGTGAGGCGTAGACCAGCGGTTTCACCAACATCCTGGCCCGGGATCACCCGGTAACCCCGGCGTCGATCTTGGGCCAGACCCATTTGTCAATCTTCAGTTGAGGTTTGACGGATTGGTTTCGGTTGAGGCTTTCCACCTGGCCTAGAACTCGTAGTCGATGTGGCCGCTTGCTCGCAGCCGGTTGACCTCCTTGACGACGGTGCGGGGGTGCACCGACAGTTGTTCGCCTTTGAACAGCACCCGAAATTGGGTGTCTTCCAGGACGACGGTGACGACCTTGCCGCGGTGCACTTGGCTGACCTGGAGCTTGCACCGGGCGACCACGAGGCTGCCGTTGCCAGATACCACCCGTTCCACCCGGGGGAAGTCGCCGATGGCCGCGGTCGTGGGCTGGGCCAGGCGGGCACCCTGTAACCGGCCGCGCTGGGAGGGAGACAGCGGGGACGGCTTGGTGCGCACCAGGACTCCATCGGCGATGACCTGGACCGTCTGGGCGTCGATCCGCAAGGTCACCCGTTTGCCGGCGAGCGGGGCACCGACGCTCAGCAGCCGCCCGGCCAGGCCGACGCATCCGGCGTTGTTGACCTGCCGGTCGACCTCCACCACGGCGTCGGCCGGGAGCGGCCCGGCAGTAAGCGCGGTCGCCGGAGATGGGCGCCCGGGCCGCCCGCCGCCGGCTAACAGCCGGCCCAGGCCGGCGCTGGTAAGCGTCACGGGGTGCGTCTTGATCAGGTCTTCGCCGATGAGCACGTGCATGGTCGTGGCGCTGGCCCACACGGTAGCGGTCATGAGACTGGCCCACACGGTGGCGGTCATGAGAATCGTGGCCGCCGTGGCTGAGGAGGGGGTCGGCCGGCGTTACCTGATCGAGCATTCGGCGGGGTCGGGGAAGACGAACACGATCGCCTGGACGGCGCACCGTCTCGCTCGGCTGCACGTCAGCGATGAGAAGGTCTTCGACTCGGTCATTGTGGTCGTCGACCGCACGGTGCTCGACGGGCAGCTTCAGGACGCGATCCGCCAGATCGACGGCAGCGGGAAGATCGTCGCGACGATCAGCCCCGAGGACGTGCGCAAGGCCGGTGCGAAGTTGAAGTCCGGCCTGCTGGCCCAGGCGCTGAAGAACGGTGAGTTGATCATCGCGGTGACGGTGCAGACCTTCCCGTACGCCCTCGATGAGGTTCGGCCGACTCCGGCCTGAAGGGCAAGCGGTTCGCCGTCATCGCGGACGAGGCGCACTCCTCGCAGTCGGGGCAGATCTCCTCGAAGCTGAAAGCAGGTTCTGACCGCAGAGGAGATCAAGGAGATCGAGGACGGTGGCCCGGTCGACGTCGAGGCGATCCTGGCCTCGGAGATAACCGAGCGGGCCGAGTCGGAGAACATCTCCTACTTCGCCTTCACCGCGACGCCGAAGAACAAGACCCTCGCGCGGCTCTCCGTCCGAACCCTTGCGGCCGAACAGACGTCGGCGCTCCAACAAGAGGACTCGGCGATGACCTTCCCCAGAAGCCGGAGGAAGATCGAGAGCATCTCCATGTACGGGTCGCCGTAATCGATGATCTGGCTCACGGAAGCGGGCGGTTCTTCGTCCTGAAGCCCCACGACCGCCAGCGCCCTGTCACCTGCCGATCAGGGGGATGCCCAGGGAGGCGAGTTCCTCGTCCAGGGTGCGGACGTGTTTGTTGGTCGCCCAGGGCTGGAGGCGGGCGCGGGTTTGGCGGACGGTGTCGGCGAGGCGTCCGGAGCTGTGTCTGACGGTGATGCGAGCCGCCTGGCGGATCTTGTCGGTGGCGGCCGGTATCTCGCGCTTCTGGGTCAGGGCGTTGGCGTAGAACAGCAGGGTTTCCCCGCGCATCAGCGGGCTGATCGCGGATTCCGACAGGGTTAGCTGCGCCGAATCGATGGCCTCGTTGGGGCGTCCCCAGGCAAGCGCGCAGTAGGCGGTGTGCCGTTGCACTCCGGTGGGCGTCCACCAGTAGAGGTAGGAGGGGTCCGCCTCGGTCCTGGGGTGTTCCAGCAGTTGTCGTGATCGGGTAAGTGCGTGTTCGCTGTCGCGGGCGGTGCCCTTCACGGCGAGGATCCGCGCGAGGTCTATGGCGTGTACCGATCGGAGCAGGGTGCTCGGGCTTTGCCGTGCCCATCCCTGTGCGGCGTAGATGTGGTCGAGTGCTTCACCAGTGTGGCCCTCGTATCGGGCCATTGCCGCCAGGCAGGTGTGCAGGTAAGCGATGAGGGTTGGGTCGCGGATCTGGTGGGCGGCGGCCAGGCCCTCCCGGTAGCGGCGGCGGGCTCCGGTGTGGTCGAGGAGGTCGTGGTGGAGCCAGCCGGAGAGCTGGCTGAGTTCGGCGTAGGCGCGGATGAGGCGGTCGCGCAGGGCGGGAAGCAGGGATTCGCGGTGCAGCAGGTCGGCGACGAGGGCGCGCTGGCCATCCACCACAGGCAGGACCTTGGCGGGGCCGTACTCGTCGTCCAGGTGGCGGCAGCGGGCGGTGAGCTTCTCGATCAGCTCCACGGTGGCGGCGTCCACCCGAGTAGCGGATCGGATGGCGGTGGCCAGCCGGTCTTTCTCCGGTGGGGACAGGTGGCGCAGGAGCACCAGGGCGGGGGCGCCGCCGAGCGCCAGGGCCAGTTCGAAGAGCAGATCGCGGCGCTTCACATCGGCCTCCTCGGCTGTGAGGGCACGCAGCAGCGCGGCGCAATCCTTGAAGCCGGGAACCGGGGCCGCCGGGCGTGCCGCTTCCACTTCCTGACCCATGGTGACATGACCGGGGACGGCGGCCGGGACGGCAGAGGACCGCTGGGGGGTGAGGGACGAACGGTGGTCGGTGCGGTCGATGAGGTCGCGGTCGCGCACGCTGTAGGAGGCGTAGACCCGGTCGCCGACCAGGCGGCGGGCGGTGGTCCGGTAGACGTGCGCGAACAGGGCGATGGTGCGGGCGGTCGGGCGCATGCCACGCTGCGGCCAGTGCTCGAACTCGTACAGCCGTGACTCGCGCAGCGCGGCGGTGCCCGCCGGGTCTAGGTCGTTGTACCGCGCGGCGGCCTCGGCTGCGGTCAGCCCGTAGGCGTAGCGGTACAGGCGTAGCGGGCTGACATCGTGGCAGACCGAGAACAGGTCGGCGATCTGGTCATGGGTGTAGCCCATGGCGCGCAGCGCCTCGCCGCGTCGCCGGCATTCCAGCAGGATGTGGATTCCCTCGCCCGACATGGCCGTGTGCCTCCCCTGCTCGAACAGGTCCCGGATCACAGAACTTATACGGAAAGTATCTCCTTGACTACAGAGAATGAAGAAGCTGGGGCATCGCGCAGGGGGCCTAGCGGGTGGTGATCAGCCGGATGCATGTGTTCGCGCACGTCATCGGGGGTTCCGGTTGAAAGATCGTCCTGGTGGAAGGTGGGATCGGTGAGGTGCGTCCGATCGTCGATCGTTGTGGCTCGTGTCCATCACAACCGACCCCGGCGACGAGGTGCCTCGCGTGGCCGCCGCTCCCGTCACCTCGCCCGGCCTGCCGCAGGCCGGTCATTCCTCCCGCGCCCTGCCGGTCGACGAGGCCGTACGGACCGGCCCGGAGATCCTCATCTGGCGGCGCGCCTTCCCCGGCGCGCTCGCCCAGGCCG
>NZ_JBFBIK010000173.1:0-10731 GCF_040685555.1 Sphaerisporangium sp. NPDC088356 | reverse complement strand
GGCGTCCCGGCCGGGCCCGCGGCTGTGCGCGACCGGCTAGGGGAGGGCGAGCATGCGGTCGAGGGCGACCTTGGCCCAGCGCGTGGTCTCCGGGTCGACGGTGATCTGGTTCACGACCTCGCCGTCGGCGAGCGACTCCAGGGCCCAGACCAGGTGCGGCAGGTCGATGCGGTTCATCGTGGAGCAGTAGCAGACCGTCCGGTCGAGGAAGGTCACGGTCTTGTCCGGGTGCCGGGCGGCCAGCCGCTTGACCAGGTTCAGTTCGGTGCCGACGGCCCAGGATGACCCGGCAGGGGCCTCGTCCAGCATCTTGATGATGTACTCCGTCGAGCCGACGTGATCGGCCTTGGTGACGACCTCGTACCGGCACTCGGGGTGGACCAGCACGTTGACGCCGGGCACGCGCTCGCGGACCTCGTCCACGCACTCGGGGGTGAACCGGCCGTGCACCGAGCAGTGCCCACGCCAGAGGATCACCTTGGCGTCTCTGAGCTGCTGATCTGTGAGTCCCCCGTTCGGGCGGTGCGGATTGTACACCACGCAGTCGTCCAGGGAGAAGCCCATCTCCAGGACTGCCGTGTTGCGGCCGAGGTGCTGGTCAGGCAGGAACAGGACCTTCCTGTCCCCGGCCCGCTTCGCGGGCCCCTCGGGGCTCTCGTCGAACGCCCAGGTCAGGGCGCGGCGGGCGTTGGAGGAGGTGCACACCGCGCCGCCGTTGCGCCCGCAGAACGCCTTGATGTCGGCGGAGGAGTTCATGTACGTGATCGGCACCGTGATGTCGGCGATCCCGAGATCCGACAGGACGTCCCACGCCTCCTCGACCTGGTCGAACGTGGCCATGTCGGCCATCGAGCATCCAGCGGCGAGATCGGGCAGTACGACCCGCTGGGCGTCGCCTGTCAGGATGTCCGCCGACTCGGCCATGAAGTGGACCCCGCAGAAGACGATGTACTCGGCGTCCGGGCGGGCCGCCGCCTCGCGGGCGAGCTTGAAGGAGTCTCCGGTCACGTCGGCGAACTGGATGACCTCGTCGCGCTGGTAGTGGTGCCCAAGCACGAAGAGCCTGTCGCCGAGGGTGGCCTTGGCCCTGACCGCACGCGCGACCAGATCCGGGTCAGAGGCCGGAGGCAGCTCGCCGGGGCAGTCGACGCCGCGCTCGCTGTGCGTGTCGGTGCCCTGGCCGAGCACGAAGAGCGGGAGGCCGGTCTCGGTAGTCGTCACGGCTGCAACACCTCTTAGAGGACTTATCGTCTAGTTGACGACTAAACACTACACATGGGCGGGAGCTAGTGTTTTCCGGGGGGTTGGGTAAACCGTACGGTGAGACAGGAATGTGTAGCGGCGCCCAGCTGTTGGTAGCGTCTAACTGAGACCTCAGAACAAGGCCTCCGTCCCCGAGGGGCGTTGGGGCAGACGGGGAGTCAAACAAATGACGGTTGAGAGCAGCGAGACCACGCAGCAGGGTTTGGTCCTGACCGACGCGGCCGCGTCCAAGGTGCGCAGCCTGCTGGAGCAGCAGGGCGAAGATGGGCTGCAGCTGCGCGTCGCAGTCCAGCCCGGCGGCTGCTCGGGTCTGCGCTACCAGCTCTTCTTCGATGACCGCTCGATGGACGGGGACGTCGTCTCCGACTTCGGCGGCGTCAGCGTCGTCACCGACCGGATGAGCGCTCCGTACCTCATGGGCGCCACCGTGGACTTCGTGGACACCATCGAGAAGCAGGGCTTCACGATCGACAACCCGAACGCCACGGGTTCCTGCGCCTGCGGCGACTCCTTCAACTAGCAGCGCCGGCCGGCATCCCCGCCCGTGGATCCCTCCACGAGGCGGGGTGTCGTCATGCCCGGCCCCGTTCGCCGGCGCACTCGCCGTGGCCTCTCCGGCGGCGCCTCACGGGTGCGCGGCGACCCCGCTTGGGCGTTCTAGGGGTTCGAGCGGCATCGCCACAGGTGACAAAGGTCACTCCTGGTCGCCTGCTGGATCACCCGGCCCTCGTGGAGATCGTCGGGAGCCGGTCCTCCAGCCTTGGGCGCCCTTTCGTGCCGTATTCTGGGCCGTCCGTCGAGGCTGACAACGAGGAGATTGACCCCGTGCGCATCGCCGTCACCGGCTCCATCGCGACCGATCACCTGATGACCTTCCCTGGCAGTTTCGGGGAGCAGCTCATCGCCGAGCAGCTTGATCGTGTGTCGCTGTCCTTTCTCGTCGACGACCTGCAGGTCCGGCGCGGAGGCATCGCCGCCAACATCTCCTTCGGCATGGGCTGTCTCGGCCTGTCGCCGATCCTGGTCGGCGCTGTCGGCTCCGACTTCGCCGACTACCGTTCCTGGCTTGAGCGCCACGGGGTCGACTGCTCCTCCGTGCGCGTCTCAGAGCTGCACCACACCGCCCGGTTCCTGTGCACCACCGACGAGCACCACAACCAGATCGCCTCGTTCTACACCGGGGCGATGGCCGAGGCCCGCGAGATCGAGCTGCAGCCGATCGCCGACCGCGTCGGCGGCCTCGACCTGGTCCTGATCAGCCCGAACGACCCCGCCGCCATGGTCCGCCACACCAAGGAGTGCCGCCTGCGCGGCATCCCGTTCGCGGCCGACCCCTCCCAGCAGCTGGCCCGCATGAGCGGCGAGGAGATCGCGTCGCTGATCGACGGCGCCGCCTACCTGTTCACCAACGACTACGAGAAGGCGCTCGTCGAGCAGAAGACCGGCTGGTCCGACGAGGAGGTGCTGTCGCGCGTCGGAGTGCGGGTGACCACCCTCGGTCCCAAGGGCGCCCGCATCGACCGCGAGGGGGAGCCGGGCCTGCACATCCCCCCGACCCCCGAGCTCGGCAAGGTCGACCCGACCGGGGTCGGTGACGCCTTCCGCGCGGGCTTCCTGTCGGGGCTCGTCTGGGGCATGTCCCTGGAGCGCTGCGGCCAGCTCGGCAACCTCACCGCCACCCACGTCCTAGAGCACGTCGGCGGCCAGGAGTACCAGCTCGGCAGGCAGGGCTTCCTCGACCGGTTCGCCGCCTCCTACGGCACCGCCGCCTCGGCCGAGGTCGAGCCGCACCTCCAGTGCCTGTACTCCTGATCACCGTGCCCGCTGGGGCCGCCCGGCGGGCATCTGTACGGATCAGTAGTTGCGTCTCACGTGGATGGCCCACCCGCCCCCGGGCAGCTCGTAGCTCGCCACGTGGTGGTGGGACTTCAGCCTGCACCAGGCGGGGACGTCGGTGAAGGCGGCCGGGTCGTCGGCGAGCACGGCCACCGTCGCGTTGAGCGGCACCTCGTTGATCCGCTCGGCCAGCATGATGATCGGAATGGGGCACTTGCGCCCGAGGGCGTCGATCGTCAGCGCGGCCGGCGGCGGTGCCGCCTCCTCGGGCGCGGACTTCTGCCGGCTGGTCATCACGTTCTCACCCCTACACTCTCGCGGATGCGCCGGACGATGCCGGGCAGGACGGAGAGGAACCGGTCGACCTCCGCGCCGGACGCGCCCCTGGGCAGAGACACCCTGACGTTCCCATGCGTGAGCACTCCCATCGCCTCCAGCACGTGCGATGGCCGTAGCGTACTCGCCGTGCACGAACTGCCGGAGGATACGGCAAACCCGGCCCTGTCCAACTCCGTCAATATTGCCTCACCTGCCACGTAAAGGCATGAGAACGTGACAATGTGGGGTGCCCGTCGCGTGGCGTCGCCCACGACCTCCACATCGGGGACCAGCCGGGGCACCGCCTCGCGAACGCGGTCGACCAGCGCCGACAGCCGCGCGTTCTCCTCCTCGGCCTCGGCGATCACGGCTCGCAGCGCCGCGACGGCCGCGACGGCGGCGGGGACGTTCTCGAAGCCGGGCACCCTGCGCCGTTCCCGCTCGTCCTCCGGCAGCGGTGAGCGCCACCGGGTGCCCTTGCGGACGGCCAGCAGCCCCACCCCGGCGGGACCGCCCCACTTGTGGGCGCTGGCGGCCAGCACCGACCATCCGGCCGGGATGGGCAGCCGGCCGAGCGTCTGGGCCGCGTCGACCAGCAGCGGCACCCCGGCGGCCCCGCAGGCCTCGGCCGCCTCCGGCACCGGCTGGAGGGTGCCGACCTCATGGTTGGCGGTCTGCAGACAGGCCAGGGCAGTGCCCTCCCGGGCGACGGCGGCGGCGAACTCCGCTGGATCGACCCGTCCGGTGAGGTCCACGCCGACGGTCTCGACGGTGCCCCCCTCGCGCTGGTGCACGGCCCCGGCCTGCAGGACGCTGGAGTGCTCGACGGCGCTGGTGACCAGATGGCGTCCTGCCCGCCGGCGGCCCAGCAGTGTCCCGAGCACCCCCAGGTGCACGGCCTGCGTGCCCGAGGAGGTGAAGGACACCTCGTCCGGCCGGGCGCCGATCGCCTCGGCGGCCTCGGCGCGGGCCCGTTCCAGCAGGAGGCGCGCCCGCCGCGCGGAGCCGTACAGGCGCGCGGGATCGGCGCCGCCCGCGTCGAGGTTCGCGATCAGCGCCTCACGCGCGGCGGGGTGCAGAGGTTCGGTCGATGCCGCGTCGAAGTACGCCACGCGTTCATGGTCGCACCAGTGCCCGACGGCGATCCGCCTGGGCCGACGGTGGCGGGAGATGCAGGCAACGGCTCAAACACGTTAACGGGGGCTGGGAAGGAGGGCGGCCCCAGTGCGCGCTAATGTGTCCCCCAGCGTGACGTGAGACAACTAAGAGCGCGAATCTCGTGAATCTGGAAACGATCGCCCAGGAGGGGGACTCTTGGGCTTTATCTGTGGGGTAGGCGATCCGTGAGTCCGACCCGCCGTTCTATACGGCGTCCGTTGGCCCGTCGCAGGGTGCCACGCGCCGTCGCTTTGGCGGCGCTGCTGGTCTCCCTGACGGCGTGTGATGGCGTTGGTACGTGGTCTCGTGCTGGCATGCCGGAAGGCGTCACCAAGGAGGCCGGCATCATCCAGAGTCTCTGGAACGGTGCCTGGATCGCCTCTCTTGCCGTCGGCGTCGTGGTGTGGGGCCTGATCCTGTGGGCCTGCGCGTTCCACCGCAAGCGCAAGAACACGACCGACGCCCTGCCGCCCCAGGTGCGGTACAACCTGCCGATCGAGATCCTCTACACGACGGTGCCGATCATCATGGTGGCGGTGTTCTTCTACTTCACCGCCCGTGACGAGAACATCATCACCAAGGTGTCGGGGAACCCGGACGTGAAGGTCAAGGTCGAGGGCTTCCAGTGGAGCTGGCGCTTCACCAGCCAGTACGACGGCAAGGTCGTCAGCGTGGTCGGCACGCCGGCCCAGCGGCCCGTGCTGGTGCTCCCGGTGAACAAGAAGGTGCAGTTCGACCTCAACTCGCCGGACGTGAACCACTCGTTCTGGGTCCCCGCGTTCCTGTTCAAGCGTGACGTCATCCCTGGCGTGAAGAACGTCTTCGAGATCCAGACGCTCGACAAGACCGGCGACTTCGCCGGGCGCTGTGCCGAGCTCTGCGGTGTCGACCACAGCCGCATGCTCTTCACGGTGAAGCTCGTGCCCCAGGCCGAGTACGACCAGTACGTCAACAGCCAGGCGGGGAGTGCCCAGTGACCGCCATCAACGAACCCTCGATCCTGACGGGCGCCGCCCAAAGGCGCGCCCGCAAGGGCACGGTCATCGCCCGGTGGGCGTCTTCGACCGACCACAAGGTGATCGGGCACCTCTACCTGATCACCTCTTTCGCGTTCTTCCTGATCGGCGGCGTCATGGCGCTGATCATGCGTGCCGAGCTGGCCCAGCCCGGCCTGGAGTTCGTGAGCAACGAGCAGTTCAACCAGCTGTTCACCATGCACGGCACGATCATGCTGCTCATGTTCGCGACCCCGCTGTTCGCGGGCTTCGCCAACGAGCTCATGCCGCTGCAGATCGGCGCCCCCGACGTGGCGTTCCCCCGGCTGAACATGGTGAGCTACTGGCTCTACCTGTTCGGCAGCCTGATCGCCATCTCCGGGTTCTTCACCCCGGACGGCGCCGCGGCGTTCGGCTGGACCGCCTACACCCCGCTCTCGGACGCCGTCTCGTCCCCGGGCCTCGGCGGCGACCTGTGGATCATGGGACTGTCGATGTCCGGCATCGGCACGATCCTCGGCGCGGTGAACTTCATCACCACGATCATCACCATGCGCGCGCCCGGCATGACGATGTTCCGCATGCCGATCTTCACCTGGAACATCCTGCTCACCAGCATCCTGGTGCTGCTGGCCTTCCCGGTGCTCGCCGCCGCGCTGCTCGCGCTGGAGGCCGACCGGCATCTGGGGGCCCACATCTTCGACTCCTCGACAGGCGGGGCGATGCTGTGGCAGCACCTGTTCTGGTTCTTCGGGCATCCAGAGGTGTACATCATCGCGTTGCCGTTCTTCGGCATCATCACCGAGGTTCTGCCGGTCTTCAGCCGTAAGCCGATCTTCGGCTACATCAGCCTCGTCGGCGCGACCATCGCCATCGCCGGCCTGTCGGCCGCCGTGTGGGCGCACCACATGTTCGTCACCGGCCAGGTGCTGCTGCCGTTCTTCTCGTTCATGACCTTCCTCATCGCGGTGCCGACCGGTGTGAAGTTCTTCAACTGGATCGGCACGATGTGGCGGGGCCACCTGTCGTTCGAGTCGCCGATGCTGTTCGCGGTCGGCTTCCTGATCACGTTCCTGTTCGGCGGCCTGACCGGCATCATCCTGGCCTCGCCGCCGCTGGACTTCCAGGCGAGCGACTCCTACTTCGTGGTCGCGCACTTCCACTACGTCGTCTTCGGCACCGTGGTCTTCGCGATGTTCGCCGGGTTCTACTTCTGGTGGCCGAAGTTCACCGGCAGGATGCTCAACGACACGCTGGGCAAGTGGCACTTCTGGACGCTGTTCATCGGCTTCCACACCACCTTCCTGGTGCAGCACTGGCTCGGCGTCGAGGGCTTCCCCCGCCGCTACGCCGACTACTCGGCGGCCGACGGCTTCACCGACCTGAACGTCGTCTCCTCGGTCGGCGCGTTCATCCTCGGCGCCTCCACGCTTCCGTTCCTGTACAACGTGTGGCGCACCTGGAGGCACGCCCCCAAGGTCACCGTGGACGACCCGTGGGGCTTCGGCAACTCCCTTGAGTGGGCGACCTCGTGCCCGCCGCCCCGGCACAACTTCACCGAGCTGCCGCGGATCCGGTCGGAGCGTCCCGCCTTCGACCTGCACAACCCGCACCGGCTGGCGCCGGTCGAGGAGCTGGAGGAGGCCCGATGAAGGTTCAGGGCTGGATGTTTCTGCTCTGCGGCATCTTCTTCGCCGCGGTCGACCTCGTCTACTGGTTCTGGTCGAAGGAGCCGACCGGCACCACCGCGCTGGCCATCTCCGTGGGCCTCGCCCTGATGATCGGCTATTACCTGCTCTTCACCGCCCGCCGCATCGGCGAGCAGCCGGAGGACAGGAAGGACGCCGAGATCAGCGATGGCGCCGGGGAGCTGGGCTTCTTCAGCCCGTCGAGCTGGTGGCCGCTGTTCGTCTGCCTGGCCGCCGCGTTCATGGTCGTCGGCTTCGTCATCGGCTGGTGGATGTTCCTCATCGGGGCTTTCGCGGTGATCATGGCCTCCATCGGCTTCGTCTTCCAGTACTACCGGGGTCACTTCTCGCACTGACCGGATCAGAGGCCGGCGAGCGCCCGCGGGGCGTCCCGGCCTCCGGCCCGCCCCACGCCGATCACGCGCTTCGTACGGCCTGCCTCGCGGGCGGCCGGCGGTTTCCTTCAAGGAAACGTCGGTCGTCCGCGAGGCCTTTTTTGCCGGTCATTCCGGCGTTTCTCCTTGAGCGAAGGTACGCGACACGCTGTAACCGGGTAATAACTCACAAGGAGTGATCCATCGGAGCGGGGGAGACGTAACGTGGAACACGTCGAGATCCGGGTGGTCGCCCTTGGGGCGGGGGCGCTGGCCCTGTTGCTGGCAGGCGGTTGTACCAACGGCAGTGACCGAGAGGGAAAGGGAGCGGCTGGTTCACGGTCTGAGCTGGCTGTAAGCGTCTCTCCGGGCAACGGGGCGACCCAGGTGGCACCTGAGTTGCCGGTCATGGTGGGAGCCGTCAACGGCGCTCTCAGGAGCGTCAACGTCCGCGTCAAGTCGAGGGACACGCTGGTCGCCGGTGTGCTGAGCGCCGACCGCACCCAATGGCGCAGCAAGCGCGCGATGGCCCCGGGGGAGACCTACCAGGTGACGGTCGTCGCCGTGGACCCCTCGGGCAGGTCCAAGCAGGTGAGCAGCGAGTTCTCGACGGTCAAGGCGACCCAGCTGTTCGCCGTCGACAAGATCCTTCCGAACAAGGAGATCACCGGCCTGACGGTCGGCATCGGCATGCCGATCATGCTGACCTTCGACCACCCCATCACCGACCGGGTCTCGGTGGAGCGCAACCTCATGGTGCAGGCCTCCAATCCGGTCGAGGGGGCGTGGCACTGGTTCGACGACAAGTCGGTCTCCTTCAGGCCCAAGAAGTATTGGCCCGCCCACACCAAGGTGAAGCTGGTCGCGCAGCTCGCCGGGGTGCGCGGCGGCGCAGGCATGTACGGCAGCAAGGACTACGTCCGCGAGTTCACCATCGGACGGTCCCAGATCAGCCGCGCGGACACCGTGTCGCACCAGATGACGGTCGAGCGCGACGGCCAGGTCATCAGGACGGTGCCGCTCAGCGCCGGGGAGGGCGGCGACTGGAGGCACTACACGACCAACGGCGTCCACCTGGCGATGTCGCGCGAGGACGTCACCACCATGACCAACCCCGACACCGGGCCAGGAGGCGCCGGCTACTACAGCCTCACCGTGTACGACACCGTGCGGATCTCCGACAGCGGCGAGTACGTCCACGGCGCTCCCTGGTCGGTGGGATCGCAGGGCAACTCCAACGTCAGCCACGGCTGCATCAACGTCAGCCCGTCGAACGCCAAGTGGTTCAAGGAGACGACCCTGATCGGCGACCCGATCATCGTGAGCGGCACGCCCCGCCAGCTCGATCCGGCGAACGGGTGGGGCCACTGGCAGGAGACCTGGCCCCAGTGGCTCCGCTGGAGCGGCCTGCGGTCGGGGTTCACCACGGAGACGCTGTCGGCGTTCCCTGTGGCCGACCACACCACCACCACGGCGGACGAGTCGAAGAAGAAGGTCACCTCCTGACCTCCCGCCGGGAGACGCCGGAGGGCCCGGACGCGATCTTCGCGTCCGGGCCCTCTCGGTTGAGCGGTGGGCGGTTCAGTGACCGATGGACTTGGTGTCCTCGTCGCCGTGGCCCGTGCCGACCGCGGCGGGCGTGCCCCCGTGGCCGTCGTGCCCGTTGTGGTGGCCGTTGTGGGCCGCGTCCAGCGCGATGGCCTCGGTGTCGGCCGAGTACGTCTCGCTGAGCTTGGCCCGCAGCCTGCCGAGCGGGTTGCGCATCCCCTTGGGGGGGACGCCGTCGCCGTCCGGGGCGGCCTCGATGGCGGGGATCGGCTTCTTCCCCTGGATGTGCGCCACCAGGTCCTCGGCCGGCGGCACGTGGACCTCGATGTACTCACCGTTGGGCAGGCGCTTGATGACACCGGACTCCACGCCGTGGGACACCAGGTCGAGGTCCCTGCGCTGCAGGCCGATGCACATGCGGTAGGTGATGAAGTACGCGATCGCAGGCCCGACGATGACCAGCATCCGCCCGACCTCGGTCGTCGTGTAGAGCGAGATGTGGAACTTCGCCGAGATCCAGTCGTTGGCCCCCAGCAGCCACAGGACACCGTAGAACGTGATGGCCGCGAGGCCGATCGAGGTGCGGTGCGGGTTGTTGCGGGGCCGGTCGGCCAGGTGGTGCTCGCTCTTGTCGCCGGTGATCCACTGCTCGGCGAACGGATAGAGCGCGAGACCGGTCATGATGATGCCCATCGGCAGCAGGGCCGGGATGAGCACGCTCAGCGGGAGGGTGTACCCCAGGAAGTTGATCTCCCACGCGGGCATGAGCCGCAGCGAGCCCTCCAGGAAGCCCATGTAGAAGTCGGGCTGGGACCCCGCCGAGATGTCGGCAGGCGTGTACGGGCCGAACAACCAGATCGGGTTGATCTGGGCGAACGTGCCCAGCAGCGCCACGACGCCGAAGGTGAACAGGAAGTACGCGCCCGACTTCAGCATGAAGGACGGGTAGAACGGGGCGCCCACCACGTTGTGCTCGGTGCGGCCCTTGCCCGGCATCTGCGTGTGCTTCTGCACCCACATGAGGATCAGGTGAGCGGAGATCAGCGCCAGCAGGATGCCCGGGATGAGCAGGATGTGGATGCTGTAGAACCGGGAGATCACATCCTCCCCGGGATACTCGCCGCCGAACAGGAAGTACGTGATGTACGTGCCGACCAGCGGGAGCGAGATCGCCACACCCTCGGTGATCCGCAGACCGGCGCCGGAGAGCAGGTCGTCGGGCAGGGAGTAGCCGGTCAGCCCCTCGGCGAGGGCCAGGGTGAGAAGAAGCACACCGATGATCCAGTTGAGCTCACGCGGCTTGCGGTACGCCCCGGTGAAGAACACGCGGAGCATGTGCACCATCATGCCCGCGACGAACAGCAGCGCCGCCCAGTGGTGGATCTGCCGGATCAGCAGGCCGCCGCGGACGTCGAAGCTGATGTGCAGCGAGGACTCGTAGGCCTGCGACATGTGCACGCCCACGAGCGGCCCGTACGAGCCGTTGTAGGCGACCTCGGCCATGCTCGGCTTGAACCAGAACGTCAGGAACGTACCGGTGAGCAGCAGGAT
>NZ_JBFBIK010000172.1:0-11142 GCF_040685555.1 Sphaerisporangium sp. NPDC088356 | reverse complement strand
ACACGTGGTAGGAGTCGCCGTCGAGCTGGATGAGCCCGCGCGTCGCTCCCTGCGAGGTGCCGAACCAGTAGACGTAGCCGGTGACGCCCGCGGTGGCCAGCGACTCGTGGATGTTGGACGCCACCGTGAAGCCGTCGTACCCGCTGCCGTCGTCCCAGTTCTCGTTCCAGGTGGTCCCGTTGGGGGACCACTCCGACATCCAGGTGTCGCGCCGTGTCGGCAGCGGATGGTCGATCGGGTCGACGTACGGATGGCCGGTGTGGGTGGTCACCCAGCGGGCGGCGGCGGGGTCGGCCTCGATCGCCTTGGTGTACCCCTCCTGCACGGTCCATCCGGCGCCGTCGCAGCAGGCCACCTTGAGCCCGGCCCTGGCCGCCACCGGCCCGAGCACCTTGACGAACTCGGCCGCCTGCTCGGGGGTGAAGCGCATGGAGGCGTAGGAGACGGTCAGGTCGGGCTCGTTGGTGAAGCCCAGATCGGTGATCTTGATGCCCTCCCGGGCATAGAACTTCGTGAACCGAACCAGGTATTCGGCGTAGGCCCGGCGCCAGTCGCCGCTCGCGCAGCTCGTGCCGGTCAGGCCGCACAGCGTCCCGCCGTTGGCGTCGGTGCCGTTGTCCTTCATGTAGCCGGGGGCGCTCCAGGCGTCGGCGTAGAACCGCTTGACCCCGTAGGCCTTCGCCTGCCGGGCGAGCCACACCTGCCCGCCGTCGTCGCCGTCCCACTCGTACGCCGGGGTCGCGTCCGGACCGCCGGGGTCGTTGGGCGCGATCGTGCGCATGTGGTCGTAGACGTTGTCAGCGGAGGAGCCGATGCCGAGCCGCAGGATGCTCAGGCCCGCGCCCTTGGTACGGCTGAGCAGCAGGTCGAGCACCTCCTTCTGGTGCTCGGCCGACAGGCCCTGGGCGCCGTGCAGGACGGCCGCACGCTGGAACGCCTGGGAGAAGCCGAACCCGTCGATCGGCTGGAGACGCGTCCTGCCGTCCACCACGATCTGAGGGGAAGCGCTTACCTCGCCGTCGCGTTCGGTGGAGGCGTGGGCGTACGGGGTCGTCAACGCGGCCAGCGCCAGCCCCGCGGCTATGACGACGTGCGCTCGTCTGGGCACCCGAATCCCTTCCGAAAGTTTCAGAAGATTTACGAGACTTTTCGCGCCCTGAAACCTAGGCGGGTTCGTGGCATACGTCAAGACCTCGCGCTGCGATCGCGGCGGAGGGGCGAAAGGTTTCGGAAAGGGCTAGTGGGAGGACGGGGGAGCGGTGCTGTCCCTGACCAGCAGGTCGGTCGCCAGCTCGACCCGCCGGGTCTCGGGGGACTCGCCCCGGGAGATCTCCAGCGCCATGCGGGTCGCCAGCGCGGCCATCTCCTCCAGCGGCTGGCGGACCGTGGTCAGCGGCGGCCACGCCGAGCGCGCCAGCGGCAGGTCGTCGAACCCGACCACGCTCAGGTCGTCGGGCACGCGCAGCCCGGCCCGCCGCGCGGCCTCGAACACGCCGAACGCCTGCATGTCGCTGCCCGCGAAGATGGCCGTGGGCGGGTCGGGCAGCTCCAGGAACGCCTTGCCGTGCACGTGGCCGGAGTCCACCAGGAAGTCGCCGTTGCGGATCAGCTCCGGGTCGACCGTCACCCCTGCGGTCTCCAGGGCGGCGCGGTAGCCGTCGATGCGCGCCCGGCTGCACAGCATCTCGGGCGGGCCGCCGATCATGCCGATGCGGCGGTGGCCGAGCTCCAGCAGGTGGCGCGTGGCCGCGAGCCCGCCGTGCCAGTTGGTCGCGCCCACCGAGGCCACGTCGGCGGCGGGCTCGCCCTCGGGGTCGACGATGACGAAGGGGATGGAACGGGCTAGAAGCTGGCCGTGCTGCCGCCGGGTCAGCCGCGAGGCGACCAGCACCACGCCGTCCGTACGGCGGGCCGCGATGCGGTCGAGCCAGTCGCGGCCCGGCCCCGAGTGGGTGTGCAGGACCGAGACGACCACGGCCGCCTCGGCCTCGCGGGCCGCGGTCTCGGCCCCTCGGATGATCTCCATCGCCCACGGGCTCTCGATCTCGGCGAAGACCAGGTCGATCAGGCCGATGGGGCCGTCACCCTGGCCGGTGCGCCGCTTGTAGCCGTGCTCGTGAAGCAGCCGCTCGACCCGCCGGCGCGTCTCCGGTGCGACCTCGGGGCGGCCGTTGACGACTTTGGAGACCGTGGGGACCGACACCCCGGCCTCCGCGGCGATCAGAGCGATCGTGACCCGCCTCTTCGCTGACATGCGACGGAGTGTATCCGAAAGCTTTCGGAATCTCCCTCAGAGGGGGCCGGTTCGCCGGGCCGTCTTGCCGGAGCGGGTTGCCACGGGTATCCGCAACGAGACGTGCATAGCTATTGACGCGTTACGAGCGCTTTACGTACTCTCCGGGTCACGAAACATTCGGGGGTTCCAAAGAAAGTTTCAGAGCGCAGGTCTCCTGGCTCTCGCAGCGGGACCGTATACGAGGAAGGAACCACGGAGATGTCGTTGAGTCGGCGAGGTGGGGTGTTACTGGCGGCGGCTGCGCTTTTTCTTGGAGGCTGCAGCGGCCAGGCGAGCACGGGGAACACGGGCGGCGGGTCCTCCTCAGCCGGGAAGGTCACCGTCGAGTGGTGGAACATCTCCACGACGGAACCGATGAAGTCGTTCTGGGCGCAGAAGGTCAAGGAGTACCAGGCCGCGCACCCGAACGTCACGATCAAGAACGTACCGATCGAGAACGAGGCCTTCAAGGCGAAGCTGTCGACGGTCACCCAGTCGGGCAAGACGCCGGACCTCTACTCCACCTGGGGCGGCGGCGTGCTCAAGCAGCAGATCGACGCCGGGCTGGTCAAGGACCTCTCGTCCGAGGCGGCGACCTGGATCGCCGACTTCACCCCGGCCGCGATGCAGGCATACCAGTTCGACCAGAAGACCTACGCGATTCCCAACGACATCGGCATGGTGGGCTTCTGGTACAACAAGGCGCTGTTCGCCAAGGCCGGCATCACCGCGCCGCCGGCCACGTGGACCGAGTACCTCGACGCCGTCAAGAAGCTCAAGGCCGCCGGGATCACCCCGATCGCCCTGGCCGGCAAGGAGAAGTGGCCAGGCCACTACTACTGGGCCTACCTGGCCATGCGCATCGCCGGGCTCGACGCGCTCAAGCAGGCGGCGATCGACGACGACTTCACCAAGCCCGACTTCGTGGCGGCCGGCGCGCGGCTGAAGGAGCTCGTCGACCTCCAGCCGTTCCAGAAGGGCTTCCTCGGCGCCGGGTACTCCACGCCTGACGGCCAGGCCGCGACCATGGGGAACGGCAAGGCCGCCATGGAGCTGATGGGCCAGTGGGCTCCGACCGTCGAGAAGGACTCCGGCAAGGGCCTCGGTGACAACCTCGGGTTCTTCGGCTTCCCCTCGGTCGAGGGCGGCAAGGGCTCGGCGACCGACGCCTTCGGCGGCGGCGGCGGGTACGCGGTGGGCGTCAACGCGCCGCCCGCGGCCGTCGACTTCCTGAAGTTCATCTCCCAGAGCGACGTCCACCGCCAGGCGGTGGAGACCGGCGCGATCCTCCCGGTGCTCAAGGGCGAGGAGAAGGCGGTCAAGGACCCGAACCTCGCGGTGGTGGCCAAGGCGCTCGCGAGCGCGACCGGGTTCCAGCTCTACCTCGACCAGGCCTACCCGCCGGCGGTGGGCCAGGAGGTCAACGACAGCGTGGCGGCGCTCATCGCGGGCTCCAAGACCCCCGAGCAGGTCGCGCAGGCCATCACCCAGACGGCCAAGTCCGAGTAGGAGACGACGACGGGCGGGCCGGACAGGACGTCCGGCCCGCCGGCGGAATGGAGTGAGATGACACGTCCGGCGCTGACGGATGTACGACCGGCGACCACGGCGAGAGGGCCGCGAGGAGCCGGTCCGGTGGCCGCCCAGTCGGCTCGCCGCCGCCGGTTCGGGGGCCTGGTGACGATCACGCTGTTCCTGCTCCCCGCGCTGGTGCTGTTCGGCCTGCTCGTACTCGTGCCGATCGCCGTCGCCATGTACACGAGCGTGTTCAAGTGGAACGGCCTTGGTGGCCTGCCGTCCAACTTCGTCGGGCTCGACAACTTCACCCGGATGTTCGACGACGAGGTGTTCGTCGGGGACCTGTGGCGCGGCCTGGTGCTGATCGTCCTGTCGATCACCATCCAGCTCCCGCTGGCGCTGGCCATCGCCATGCTGCTCAACCAGAAGATGCGCGGGCGGGCGGTCTACCGGCTGCTGTTCTTCGCCCCGTACGTGCTGTCCGAGGTGATCACCGGGGTCCTGTTCACCATGATCCTGTCCCCGGAGGCGGGCCTGGCCAACCAGATGCTGGGCGCCATCGGCCTGGACGCCCTGCAGTCCAGCTGGCTCGCCGAGCCCTCCACCGTCATGATGTCGCTGTTCCTGGTCATGATCTGGAAGTACTTCGGCTTCCACATGATCCTCTACCTGGCGGGCCGCCAGAGCATCCCGAAGGAGCTGGGCGAGGCCGCCGCGATCGACGGGGCGGGGAGCTGGAACCAGTTCCGCTACGTGACCCTGCCGCTGCTCGGGCCGACGATCAGGATCAGCGCCTTCCTCTCCGTCATCGGGGCGATCCAGCTGTTCGACCTGGTGTGGGTGCTCACCAGCGGAGGGCCGATCCACTCCTCGGAGACGATGGCCGTGACCATGTTCCAGTTCGGCTTCAAGCGGTCCCAGGTCGGCTACGCCAGCGCGATCAGCGTCGTGATGTTCCTCATCAGCCTCGTCTTCGCGCTCGCCTACCAGCGGTTCGTCCTGCGCCGCGACACCGAAGGAGCGATCACCACCATGCGAGACCAGCGATGACCGCGCCGGCCCAGACGCCGGGCCACGCCCGCCCGGCCGTCCCCTTGCGGCTCTCGTGGCTCAGATCCCTTTCGCTGCACGCGATCGTGCTGGTGCTCGGCGCGTTCATCGTGGTGCCGTTCGTCTTCGGGCTGGTCGGCGGTTTCAAGGACACCAGCCAGCTCTCGACCAACCCCTTCGGCCTGCCCTCGCCGTGGGTGCCGGAGAACTACACCGACGTCCTCACCTCGGGCTCGTTCTGGCGCCAGCTGATCAGCAGCACGTTCATCGCGCTGGCGACGACGGCCATCGTGGTCGGCCTGTCGGCCATGGCGGCCTTCGTGTTCGCCCGCTTCGCGTTCAGGGGCAGGGAGTTCCTGTTCACGCTGTTCGCGGTCGGGCTGATGTTCCCGTTCGCGGTGGCGATCCTGCCGCTGTTCATCCTGCTGCGGACGCTCGGGCTGCTGGACAACCCGTTCGGGGTGATCCTGCCGCAGGCCGCCTTCGGCCTGCCGGTCACGATCATCGTCCTGCGGTCGTTCTTCAGGACGATCCCGCGCGAGGTGGAGGAGGCCGCGACGATCGACGGCTGCACCACCTTCGGGTTCTTCTGGCGGATCCTGCTGCCGATGGCACGGCCCGCCCTGGCCACCGTTTCGGTCCTCGCGATCGTGGCGAGCTGGAACAACTTCTTCCTGCCACTGGTCATCTTCAACGACCCGAACTGGTGGACCGTCCCGCTCGGCGTCCAGCAGTTCTACGGCCAGTACTCCGCGGACACGGCCCGCATCCTCGCCTACGTCGTGCTCGCGATGGTGCCCGCCCTGGCGTTCTACGCCGTCGCCGAGCGTCAGCTCATCGGCGGCCTCACGGCGGGAGCGACGAAGGGATGACTGCGCGCCTTTCACGGTCCATCGAGCGTCACGGCCTTTACGGCTTCTCACCAAGGAGTGCTGAATGACCCTGCGTGTGTCCGGATCCCGCCTCGTCGCGGCCGACGGAAGCTCCGTGCGGCTGCGCGGGGTCGGCCTCGGGGGCTGGATGAACATGGAGAACTTCATCACCGGCTACCCCGCCAACGAGTCGTCGATGCGCGACGCCGTACGGAACGTGCTGGGCGAGGAGCGGCAGGAGCTGTTCTTCGACAGGCTGCTGACGTCCTTCTTCGGCCCCGAGGACGCCGCCCTGCTCGCGGGCATGGGCGTCAACTGCGTGCGCATCCCCGTGAACTACCGGCACTTCGAGTCCGACGAGCGGCCGATGGAGATCGTCGAGAACGGCTTCCGCCACCTCGACCGCGTCATCGGCCTGCTGGCGGAGCACCGGATCTACAGCGTGATCGACCTGCACGCGCTGCCGGGCGCGCAGAACCAGCACTGGCACTCCGACAACCCCACCCACGTGGCGTCGTTCTGGCAGCACAGGCACTTCCAGGACCGCGCCGTCCACCTGTGGGAGGCGATCGCCGACCACTACAAGGACCACCCCTGGGTGGCGGGGTACAACCCGGTCAACGAGCCGGGCGACGCCGCCGGGCGGGTGATCGGGCCGTTCTACGACCGCCTGGTCAAGGCGCTGCGCGCGGTGGACCCCTCCCACGTGCTCTTCCTGGACGGCAACACCTACTCCACCGACTTCTCGATCTTCCGCGAGGTGTACGAGAACACGGTGTTCGTCTGCCACGACTACGCGCTGGCGGGGTTCGCCCACGGCGGCCCGTACCCGGGGTACACGCGGGGCGAGTGGGTCGACAGGGGGCAGCTGGAGCGGGCCTTCGAGAAGCGCACGACCTTCCAGCGGGAGACCGGCACGCCGCTGTGGGTGGGGGAGTTCGGCCCGGTCTACACCGGGGACCCGGCGGTCGACGAGCAGCGTTACCAGATCCTCGCCGACCAGCTGGAGATCTTCGACGGGTACGAGGCCGGCTGGTCGCTGTGGACGTACAAGGACGTGGGGCTCCAGGGTCTGGTGCACGCCGACCCCGCCGGGCCGTACCTGCGCCGCTTCGGTGACTTCGTCGCCAAGAAGCATCGGCTCGGGGCCGACCGGTGGGGCTCGACGATGGAGGAGTCGGGCGACGTGCTGACGCCGCTGCACCGGCTCATGGAGAGCGAGTTCCCCCTGTGGGAGCCCTATCCCTGGGGGGCCCGCTACCAGGTGGACGACCTCATCCGGCACATCCTCATCGCGCAGGCGCTCGTGCCGGAGTATGCCTCCCTGTTCGGCGGGGTGGACGACGGCGAGCTGGTCGCCCTGGCCGACTCCTTCGCGCTCGGGAACTGCGTGCGGCGCGGCCCGCTGATCGACCTGCTGACCGCCAACCTCGCCTGACCTGGCTCATCTACCTGTCCTTGAGGAGACCAGCATGCGGTTACCCCGTTCCTGGGTGGCGGCTGTCCTGTTATGCCTTCCGTTGTCCGTCCTGTCGGTTCCGGCGGCGCACGCCGTATCCGTGCAGGCCGTACAAATCGCGAAGTATGACTTTGAAGACGGCACCACGCAGGGATGGGGGCCACGGGGCTCCGGGGTCGCGGTCAGGGTGGCCCCGGACATGGCCCATTCGGGGAGCGACTCCCTGCTGACCACCGGCAGGACCGAGACCTGGCACGGCGCCACCATCGGCCCGCCGCTGGAGAAGGGCGTGACGTACTCGGTCACCGCCTACGCCCGCCTCGCCGCCGGGCAGCCCTCAAGCACGGTCGCGCTCACCGTGCAGCGCACGCCCGCGGGCGGGACCACCGCCTACGAGCGGGTCGGCGCGGCCACGGTCACCGACGCGGCCTGGGTGGAGATCGCCGGCACGTACACCTACGCGGAGGACTCCACCGAGCTGCAGCTCTACGCCGAGAGTTCGGAGGCCACCGGCGAGTACTACCTGGACGACATCACGATCACCGCCGACGCCGACCCCGGGCAGTCCGGCGTGACCACCGACTTCGAGAGCGGCACCACGCAGGGATGGACGTCGCGGGCCTCCGCCTCGCTGGCGGTCAGCACGGCGGAGGCCCACGGCGGCACCGCCAGCCTGCTGGCCACGGGCAGGTCGGCCTCCTGGGACGGGCCCTCCCTCAACGTCCTCGGCAAGATGACCAAGGGCTCGAAGTACACGCTGTCGCTGTGGGCGCGGCTCGGGCCGGACACGGCCTCCGGCGAGCTGGGCCTGTCGGTGGAGCGGCGCCTCGCCGGCACGGCGAGCTACGACCGGGTGGTGGCGCCCACCGCGATCACCGCCGGGCAGTGGGTGCAGCTGAAAGGTTCATACACCCCGGCCTACGACGTGGACTTCCTCAGCGTCTACGTGGAGTCGGGAAGCGGCACCTTCCCGTTCTCGATCGACGACTTCACACTGGCGTACGTGCCGCCGAAGCCCATCCAGACCGACCTGCCCTCGCTCAAGGACAGGCTGCCCTTCGACGTGGGAGCGGCGGTCGCGCGGGCCCAGACCCTGGGCGAGCACGGGCAACTGCTCACCAAGCACTTCGACAGCATGACCCCCGGCAACGCGCTGAAGTGGGACGCCACCGAGCCGCGCGAAGGCGAGTTCACCTTCGGCGACGGCGACTACCTGGTGGACTACGCCACCGAGCATGGCCTGAAGTTCCGGGGTCACACGCTCGCCTGGCACAGCCAGACCCCCGACTGGGTGTTCAAGGACGGCGACCGCGACCTGACCGCCACGCCGCAGGACAAGGCCCTGCTGCTGAAGCGGCTGGAGAACCACATCAGAGCGGTCGTCGGCCGCTACAAGGGCAGGATCCGGACCTGGGACGTGGTCAACGAGGTCGTGGACGAGAACCAGCCCGACGGCATGCGCCGCAGCCCGTGGTTCCTGGTCACCGGCTACGACTTCATCCGCACGGCGTTCCGCGTCGCCCACGAGGTCGACCCGGCCGCCGAGCTGGTGCTCAACGACTACAACACCGAGCTGCCGCGCAAGCGCCAGGCCGTCTACAACCTCGTCAAGAAGCTCAAGGGCGAGGGGGTGCCGGTCGACGCCGT
The DNA here is from genome assembly GCF_040685555.1 of Sphaerisporangium sp. NPDC088356. Taxonomy (NCBI): domain Bacteria; kingdom Bacillati; phylum Actinomycetota; class Actinomycetes; order Streptosporangiales; family Streptosporangiaceae; genus Sphaerisporangium; species Sphaerisporangium sp. NPDC088356. Next base: position 2,321 of record NZ_JBFBIK010000172.1, on the reverse strand, counting down.
CGGCCACCAGCTCCACGTCAACATCGAGCAGGCCCCGGCCTCGGAGATCGAGAAGACCATCGAGCTGTTCGCCGGGCTCGGGGTGGACCAGCAGGTCACCGAACTGGACGTCAGCGTCTACACCGACTTCGTCTCCACCTACACCACCGTGCCGGCCGAGGTCCTGGCCCAGCAGGGGTACCGCTACAAGGAGATCTTCGACGTCTTCCGCCGCCAGGCCTCGCGCCTGTCGTCGGTCACGGTCTGGGGCCTCGGCGACGACGGCACCTGGCTGTCGTCGTTCCCGATCACCCGGCTCAACCCCCCGCTGCTGTTCGACGACGAGCTCCAGGCCAAGCCGGCGTACTGGGGCGTGGTGGACCCGTCCCGGTTGCCGCCGCTGACGCGGAGACTCGACGCGCCGAAGGCCACCGTCAAGATCGACGGGGAGCGCGAGGGACAGTGGGACCTGCTGCCCGACACGCCCATCGCCCGGGTGGGCGACCTCGCCGCCGGGTTCCAGGCCCGCTGGTCGCCCGCCGGCCTCGCCGTGCTGGCCGAGGTACGCGACCCCTCACGCGACCGGTCCGACACGGTGACGGTCAGGCTCGGTGGCACGGCCCACGTCATGAAGCGTGACGGCCGTGCCCGATGGTTCGACACGCGGGCCGCCAAGAGCGGGTACCGCGTGGAAGCGCTCCTTCCCGCCGGGGCGGCGCTCGGCGGGAAGGTTCCATTCGAGCTGGTCGTGCACGACGCCAGGGAGCAGGTCTCCTGGAAGGGCGAGCTCACCCTCACGCCGGCGGTGAGCCGAGCGACGGCACGCAGGGGCACGCCGGTGATCGACGGGGTCGCCGACGCCGCCTGGGCCAGGGTCCCGGAGATCCGCACCTCCACCTGGATCCAGGGCACCACCGGTGCCACCGCCACCGTCCGCGCGATGTGGGACGCCGGGCACCTGTACGTGCTCGCGCGCGTCACCGATCCCACGCTCAGCGAGGCCTCGCCCAACCCGTGGGAGCAGGACTCCGTGGAGATCTTCGCCGACCCCGGGAACGGCAAGACCAAGGGGTACGACGATGACGACGGGCAGTACCGCGTCTCCTTCTCCGGAAAGGAGACCGTCGGCGGCACCTTCGACGCCTTCGCGATCAAGGACAACCTGACGAGCGCGGCGAAGACCGTGCCGGGAGGCTACGTCGTCGAGGCGTCGATCAGGCTGCCGACGGTCACCCTGGCCGCCGGAAGCCTCCTGGGCTTCGACATCCAGGTCAACGACGCGACCGCCGCCGCCCGCACGGCGGCCGTGACCTGGAACGACGCCTCCGGCCGGTCCTATCTCAGCACGGCGGGCTGGGGAGTACTGGAACTGATCAAGTAAGCAGACGAAAGGCCGCGTGCGGTGCGCTTCAGCAACCCGATCCTGCCGGGGTTCTACCCGGACCCGTCGATCTGCCGGGTGGGCGACGACTACTACCTGGTGACGTCGACCTTCGAGTGGTTCCCCGGCGTGCCGATCTTCCACAGCAGGGATCTCGTGCACTGGCGGCAGATCGGGCACGTGCTCGACCGGGCGTCCCAGCTCCCGGTCGACGGCATACGGCCGAGCGGCGGCGTCTACGCGCCCACGCTCAGACACCACGACGGCGTCTTCTACATGATCACCACCTTGGTGGACGGGCTGATGGAGACGGGCAACTTCCTCGTCACCGCCACCGACCCCGCAGGGCCGTGGAGCGAGCCCTACTGGCTGCCGGACACCGAGGGGTTCGACCCGTCCCTGTTCTTCGACGACGACGGCCGGGCGTGGGCGCACGGCACCCGCCCCGCCCGGCCGAGCCTGTACGAGGGGCACACCGAGGTCTGGCTCCGCGAACTGGACCTCGACGGCATGAAGCTCGTCGGCCAGGAGCACGTGCTCTGGGAGGGCGCGGTCAAGGGCGCGGTCTGGGCCGAGGGGCCGCACATCTACAAGGTCGACGGCACCTACTACCTGCTGGCCTCCGAGGGCGGAACCGAGCACGACCACGCCCTGAGCGTCGCACGCGCGGACACGGTGACCGGGCCGTACACCGGGAACCCGCGCAACCCGGTCCTCACCCACCGCAACCTCGGCCGCGACCACCCCATCGTGGGCACCGGCCACGGGGACCTGGTCCAGACGCCGGGCGGCGAGTGGTGGATGGTGCTGCTCGCCATGCGGCCGTACGGGGGATACCACTACAACCTCGGCCGCGAGACCTTCCTGACACCGGTGCGGTGGGAGGACGGCTGGCCGGTCCCCGGTCCGGTCGAGCTCACCGCCGAGGGGCCGGACCTCCGCCCGCACCGGTGGCCCACCG
>NZ_JBFBIK010000171.1:0-11164 GCF_040685555.1 Sphaerisporangium sp. NPDC088356 | reverse complement strand
GCCGCCCGCCCCGCCATGGGGGCGGGACGGGCGGCACGGGTTCAGGCCACTAGAGGATGGCCTTGTCGGGACGCTCCGAGATGCGGATGGCGTTGACGATGGGATCGCCGACCCGCTCGGCGAAGCGCACGTTGAGCTGGCCGTCGGTGACCTTCACCGTGTACTGCCGGTTGACGGCGGTGTACGTGCCCGCCTCCAGGGCCAGGTCGAGCGCGGGGATCGCGAGCTGGCCCTCGACGATGACGTCGAAGACGCGCCTGCCCTCGCGCATGTCGCGCGTCTCGGCGAAGCCCAGCTCGACGGTGTAGGTGCCGTTGGGCACCTGGTCGAACCGGTACTCCAGCATCTTCTCGCGGGCGCGCTTGAACAGCTCCTGCTCGGTGGTGCCCTTGATCGGCTTGCTTGCCGTGCTGGTGCTCGTGCTGGAACCCACGTAGCCCGACCCGCCCGCGACGTACTTGCGGTCGGCGGTCCAGCGGTCACCGGCGGCATCGAGCAGATCCTTGGTGGCGCCCACGTCGATGGCCACCTGGTGCTTGGGCACCACGACCGTCACGAGGATCTCGATCTGCGGGTTCCGGCCGCTCGCCGAGCGCACCAGCAGCTTGCCGGAGCGTACGGTGCCCGGCTGGACACCCGCGCTGGAGGCGGTGACCTTCAGCGTCACCGACTTACCCGTGGCGAGATCGCCGGCGGCGGGCGTCACGGCCAGCCAGCCCTGAGCGGGGTCGGTCACGACGGTGTAGGCCGTGGCTGCGCCCAGGTTGGACAGCCCCACCGTGCCGGACCTTGTGGACTCGGCCGGCATCACCAGGGTCAGCTCGCCGACCGAGGCCGACACGCGGCCGGTGGACAGCGCGGTGTCGACCCGGGTCACGGCCCCGGCGGTGATGGTGACCTCCTGGCTGAAGGTCCCGTAGTCGGCCTTGGACACCTCGACCCGGTAGTCGCCCACGAGGATCTGCCCGAGGAACGTGCCGCCGTCCCCGGTGGTGTAGGTCGCGACGTCGCCGACCTTCACCGTCGCGCCGGGCACCGGCTTGCCGTCGTTGGCGTCGGTGACCGTGCCCTTCAGCAGCCCGTGCCGGCTCGCGGCGAAGGTCAGGCCCTGGCCGTCGGCGAGCGCGGCACTGTTGAAGGAGTACTGCAGCGCGTCGGTGCCGCCCGCGCTCTCGATGCCGATCGTGGCGCTGGTGCCCGCGGCACGCTCGTTGGTGATGCCGCGGTAGCGGTACCCGACCGAGCCGTCCTCGCCCAGCAGCGCCGAGAACGAGATGCGCTGGGAGGCGTCGGAGTAGAACCGGGCGTCGCGCCATTCGATGACGAAGGTGCGTTTGGGCGCGGTCCCGATGGTGGCGGTGTAGACCCCGGACTGGTCGTCGAGCACCAGGTCGTCCCAGTAGGGGTAGAGCGCCGCGTTGGGCGCGGCGGTGGAGGGCAGCGATCCGTTGTTCGCCGCGGTGCTGGAGGCGGCGAAGCCGAGGACCCCGTTGCTGCTGATCCAGCCGCTGGTGTAGCCGGTGCCGTAGAAGGGGAAGGTGAACGGCAGCGTGATCGGCTGGGCCGTGTCGTCGCCGGTGAGCGCCTGCTTGCCGGTGCCCGCGACGTAGGTCTCGGGGGCGGCCGAGCAGGTGTAGCCGAAGGTGTCGGCGCGGCGCGGCAGCTCGACGTCCTTGGTCAGGTCGCCGTTCACCGTGATCGGCACGGTGAGGCCGCCCGCGCACCGCGACAGCGGGGTGGTGTTCAGATCGTAGGCGCCGTTCGGCAGGGTGAGCCGGTAGCGGCCCGCGGCGTCGGTGACCGCGCTGACCGGGGTGCCCACCGCGGCGACCGTGGCGCCCACCTCGGGCGCGCCCCCGGCGGTGACCGTTCCCGACACCGTACCCGAGGGCTGCGGCGTCATCGTCACATTCTCGGTCGCCGTCTGGTCGGCCACGACGGTGACGCTCGCGGTGGCGTCGTCGTACCCGAACTTCGCCGCGGTGAGCCGGTAGTCGCCCTCCAGCAGGCGGGGCAGCGCGTACGTCCCGTCCTGACCGGTGGTGGTCGTACGGCTCAGCGGCCCGGTGACGGTGAGGGTCGCCCCGGCGACCGGCGAGCCGCCGGCGGTGACCGTGCCGCTCAGCCCGCCGAGCGCCCCGGTGGGAGCGGCCTGGACCGCCGCGAAGGCGTCGAGCCGGCCCTCGCCCCAGATGTTGTTGTCGCCGGCGGTGCCGCCGCAGCGCGTGTCGTCGACGTCGATCGCGGTGCGGTCGAGCAGCGCCCTGGTGCCGGCGATGTCGCCCTGAAGGGCGGGGGAGGCCGACCACATCAGCGCCACCGTGGCCGCCAGGTGCGGGCTGGCCATCGACGTGCCGGAGAAGCTGTCGTAACCGCCGGGTATGGACGAGCGCACGTCCACGCCGGGCGCCGCGAGGTTGGGCTTGATCTCACCGTTCTCGCCGGAGCCGCGGGTGGAGAAGCCGGCGATGGCGTTGTTGACGTCGAACGCGCCCGCGCTGTAGCTGGAGATGTACTGGCCGGGCGAGCCGCTGGAGTTGCAGCCCGCGCCCGTGAGGTTGCCGTTGGCGAAGGCGGGGAAGATGCCCGCCGCGACCCACGCCTCGACGATCTCCTTGTACCAGGGGTCGAAGCCCGCGCCGCCCCAGGAGTTGTTGACGATGTCGGGCGCAAGGTCGGGGCGCGGGTTCTGGCCGTTCAGGTCGGTGGGGGCGAGCACCCACTGCCCCGAGGCGAGCAGCGACGCGTCGGTGCAGCTGTTGGTCTCGCACCCCTTGGCGGCGATCCACTTCGCGCCGGGGGCCACGCCGATGACGTTGGCGCCGCCGTCACCGCCCACCATGGTGCCCATGGTGTGGGTGCCGTGGTCGTTGTTGTCGCACGGCGCGGCGCTCGGGCACACGTCCGCCGGGTCGAACCAGTTGTAGTTGTGATCGAGGGTCCCGTCGGCGTTCCTGCCGCGATACTGGGCGGCCAGCGCGGGGTGGTCGAACTGCACGCCGCTGTCGATGCTGGCGACGACGATGCCCTCACCGCGGACGCCCAGCTCGTTCCACACTCTTGGGGCGTTGACGCGGTCGATGTTCCACTCGGTCGCCTGGACCTTCGCCACCGCCTTGCCCGGGAGCGGTTCGGGCAGTTTGGTGACGCGGGTGGGCTCGATGCTCTCCACCTCGGGGAGCTTGGCGATCTCCGAGGCGAGCTTGGCGCCGCCGGTCACCTGGACGGCGTTGGCGATCCAGAACGGGGTGAAGTCGGCGCGCTCGGCGGTGAGGAGGGCGCGAAGGCCTTTCTGCGACGAGGCGGCCAGCTCGGTCTTGGCCCGGAAGACCTGCTCGGCCTTCTCGGTCTTGGTCCTCGCCTCGCGGGCCGCGCTGAGGTCGGCGTCGCTCTTCAGGCGGACCCAGAAGGTGGCTTTGTCGTCCGTCGCGAGCTTCGCGAGGACGGTTTTGTCGATCTTGTCGGGGTCGGGAGCGGCCTGGGCCACACCCTGGGGGAGCAAGAGCGTGAGAGCGGCGACGGTCCCGGTCAGGACCGCTCGCCAGCGTCGGGGGGCGATGGACACACGATCTCCTTCACGCCGGGCGGGGGTGTCCCGCCGGGGAAAGTGACGTGGGCCGCACGTGATCTTTACAGCCCACGTGGAGAATCGTGAATCGATCTTGTCAGCTTTTCAAGGACTTGACTCGTGAAAACGTGATTTGTCATAAAAGTTAACGCGAACGGCGGGCCCCCTCCTTCGGCGCGTACGAGGCGATCAGAATCCCTGGGCGAGGCGGTAGTACGCCTGGTTCCAGCGCAGCTCCTGGGCGAACCGCCGGGAGGTGGTGTCGGCGTCGATCAGGACCAGCTCCACGCCGAGCATGTCGGCGAAGTCGGTCAGCTCCTCGGCGCCCAACGCCGCGGACAGCACGGTGTGGTGCGGGGCCCCGGCGGTCAGCCAGGATTCGGCCGAGACGCGCAGGTTCGGGCGGGGCTTCCAGACGGCGCGGGCGACCGGCAGGCGCGGCAGCGGCTCGGCGGGGCTGACCACGTCGATCTCGTTGGCGACCAGCCGGAACCGTTCCCCCATGTCGGCCAGGCCCACCACGACCGCCGGCCCTGGCTGGGCGTCGAACACCAGCCGCACGGGGTCCTCGCGGCCGCCGATGCTCAGCGGGTGGATCTCGCACGAGGGGGTCCCGGAGGCGATGCTCGGGCAGACCTCCAGCATGTGCGCGCCGAGGATGACCTCTTCGCCCGGCGTCAGGTGGTAGGTGTAGTCCTCCATGAAGGAGGTGCCCCCGGTGAGCCCCGCCGACATGACCTTCAGGGTGCGCAGCAGCACCGAGGTCTTCCAGTCGCCCTCGCCGCCGAACCCGTAGCCGTCGGCCATCAGCCGCTGGACGGCGAGCCCCGGCAGCTGCCGCAGCCCGCCGAGGTCCTCGAAGTTGGTGGTGAACGCCTTGAAGCCGCCGTCCTCCAGGAAGTGGCGCAGGCCCAGTTCGATGCGCGCCGCGTACCGCAGGGACTCGTGGCGCTCCCCGCCCGCCCGGAGCTCGGGGGCCACGACGTAGCCGTCCTCGTACTCCTTGACCAGCGTGGTCACCTCCGCGTCGGAGGCCGCCCCGACCGCGTCGACCAGATCGTTGACGCCGTAGGTGTTCACCGAGACGCCGAACCGCAGCTGCGCCTCGACCTTGTCCCCCTCGGTGACCGCCACGTCGCGCATGTTGTCGCCGAACCTGGCCAGCCTGAGCGAGCCCACCTCGGCCCGTCCCGCCGCCGCCCGCGCCCAGGCGCCGACGCGCGCCACCACCTCGGGGTCGCTCACGTGCCCGGCCACGGTCTTGCGCGGCACGCCGAGCCTGGACTGGATGTACCCGAACTCGCGGTCGCCGTGCGCGGCCTGGTTGAGGTTCATGAAGTCCATGTCGATGGAGCTCCACGGCAGTTCCCTGTTGGCCTGGGTGTGCAGGTGCAGCAGCGGCCTGCGCAGCGCGTCCAGCCCGGCGATCCACATCTTGGCCGGTGAGAAGGTGTGCATCCACGCGATCAGCCCGCCGCAGTCCTCGTCGGCGTTGGCCTCCAGGCACACCCTGCGGATGGCCGCCGCGTCGGTGAGCACGGGCTTCCAGACCACCTCGAAGGGCAGGGTCCGGCCGAGGGCTCCGGCGATCTCCCGGGACTGGTCGGCCACCTGCCGCAACGTGTCCTCGCCGTACAGGCCCTGGCTGCCGGTCAGGAACCAAAGCTTCACAGGTGACTCCTCTGTCCATAGACGTTCTGGTAGCGGTCGTACAAGCGGTCGATGTCGGCGGCGGCGATCGGCAGCGGCTCGCCGAGCTGCCGGGCCACGTGGACGGTGCGGGCGACGTCCTCGCACATGACGGCGGCCTTGACCGCGGCCTTCGGCGAGTCGCCGATGGTGAAGACGCCGTGGTTGCGCATGAGCACGGCGGGGGAGCGGTGGCCCGACAGCGTGTTCACGATGCCCTTGCCGATGTCGTCGCCGCCGATCAGGGCGAACGGCCCGACGGGGATCTCGCCGCCGAACTCGTCGGCCATCGCGGTGAGCACGCAGGGGATCGCCTCACCGCGCGCGGCCCACGCCGAGGCGTAGGTGGAGTGGGTGTGCACCACGCCGTTCACCTCGGGCATGTGGCGGTAGGCGTAGGCGTGCGCCGCGGTGTCGCTGGAGGGCGAGAAGCCGCCCTCGACGAGGTGCCCGTCCAGGTCGCACACGACCATCGACTCGGGGGTCAGGTCGTCGTAGGAGACCCCGCTCGGCTTGATGACGAACAGGTCGCCGCCGGGTATCCGCCCGGAGACGTTGCCCGCGGTCCAGGCGACCAGGCCGTAGCGCACCAGCTCGGCGTGCAGCCGGCAGACCGTCTCCCGCAGCTCTTCCAGCATCATGCCCTGGCCTCGTCCCTGATCGCGCGGAGCCGGTGCATGAGCTCCCCGTCGGCGAAGTGGTCGTGCAGCCGGCGGTACTCGGCGTACAGCCGGTCGTAGGCGTCGGCCCGCGCGTCGTCCGGCACGTAGGCGGCCATCGTGCGCTTGCCCATCGCGGCGGAGGCCTTCGTGATGTCGTCGTAGGCCCCGGCGGCGACGGCGGCGTGGATGGCCGAGCCCAGGGCGGGCCCCTGCTCTGAGCCGATGGCCGACAGCGGGCGGCGCAGCACGTCGGCGTAGAGCTGCATGAGGAAGGGGTTCCTGAGCAGCCCGCCGGCGACGACGAACTCCTCCACCGGCACCCCCGAGCCCTCGAAGGTCTCCACGATGACGCGGGCGCCGAACGCGGTGGCCTCGATGAGCGCCCGGTAGACGTCCTCCGGCCTGGTGGCGAGCGTCTGGCCGACGATCACGCCGGAGAGGTTGTGGTCGACCAGCACCGAGCGGTTGCCGTTGTGCCAGTCGAGCGCGACCAGCCCGTGCGCGCCGATCCGCTGCTCGGCGGCCAGCGAGGTCAGGTACTCGTGGACGGTGAGCCCGAGCCCGGCGGCCCGCTCGGTGTAGGAGGCGGGCACCGAGGTCTCGGCGAACCAGGCGAAGATGTCGCCGACGCCCGACTGGCCCGCCTCGTACCCCCACAGGCCGGGGACGATGCCGTCGCGCACCACCCCGCACATGCCCGGCACCTCGGCCAGCCGGTCGGAGGACATGACGTGGCAGGTGGAGGTGCCCATGATGGCGACCATCTGGCCCGGCCGCACGGCGTCGGCGGCGGCGGCGGTGACGTGCGCGTCGACGTTGCCCACCGCGACCGCGATGCCCTCGGGGAGGCCGGTCCACCCGGCCGCCCTGGCGGTGAGCCGTCCCGCGAGGCCGCCGAGCGGGGAAAGCTCGTGGCCGAGCTTGCCGGTGAAGCCGGTGAAGCCCGGGTCCAGCGCGGCCAGGAACTCCTCGGAGGGGTAGCCGCCGTCCTGGTAGACGCCCTTGTATCCGGCGGTGCAGACGTTGCGGGTCTCCACTCCGGTGAGCTGCCAGACGATCCAGTCGGCGGCCTCGATCCACCGCTCCGCCAGATGGTAGACCTCGATGTCCTCCTGGAACACCTGCAGGCCCTTGGCGAACTCCCACTCGGAGGAGATCTTGCCGCCGTAGCGCGGAAGCCAGGGCTCGCCGCGTTCGGCCGCCAGCGCGTTGATCCGGTCGGCGTGCGGCTGGGCGGCGTGGTGCTTCCACAGCTTGGGCCAGGCGTGCGGGCGTGCGGGGAGCAGGTCGCACAGCGGCGTGCCGTCGGCGGTGGCGGGCAGCACGGTGCACGCGGTGAAGTCGGTGCCGATGCCGATGACCTGCGAGGCGGGGACTCCCGCCGCGGCCAGCGCCTCGGGCACCGCGTGGCGCAGCACGTCGCACCAGTCCCTCGGTGACTGCAGCGCCCAGTCGGGGCCGAGACGCACTTCACCGCCGGGCAGGGTGTCCTCCATGACCCGGTGGGTGTACTCGTGGACCGCCCCGCCCAGCTCGGCGCCGTCCTCGACCCGTACCACGACGGCGCGGCCCGACAGGGTGCCGAAATCCACGCCTATCACATAGCGATTACCGTTAACGCTCACTTTGACCCTCAGAGTCGGGATTATGGGCAGTGCTACTTCTTGCGCGCGCCGATCAGGCGCTGCAGGAGAATGAAGGCGAATAAGAGCAGGCCGATGAAGATCTTGGTCCACCAGGAGCTCAGGGTGCCCTCGAAGCTGATGATCGTCTGGATCAGCCCGAGCACGAGCACGCCGAGCACGGTGCCCAGAAGGTAGCCAGAGCCGCCCGTCAGGAGCGTGCCGCCGATGACGACGGCGGCGATCGCGTCCAGTTCCATGCCGACCGCGTGCAGGCCGTACCCCGACAGCATGTAGAACGACAGCAGCACCCCGCCGAGCGCCGAGCAGAAACCGCTGATCGTGTACACGGCGATCTTGGTCCGGGCCACGGGAAGGCCCATGAGAAGGGCGGACTGCTCGCTGCCGCCGACCGCGTAGACGTTCCTGCCGAGCCGGGTGTAGTGCAGCACGTAGGCCCCCACCAGCACGGTGACCATCGCGATCACCACGCTCGGGGAGACCCAGACGCCGGCGCCCAAGGGCACCTTGGTCTGCGCGAACGCGGTGAAGGTGGGGTCGGTGATGGAGATCGAGTCGGTGCTGATCGTGTAGCACAGGCCCCGGGCGAGGAACATCCCGGCGAGCGTCACGATGAACGGCTGGATCTCGAAGTAGTGGATGATCGCGCCCATGCCCAGGCCCAGCGCCGCGCCGATGACCAGCACCAGCGCGATCACCGCCGGCGCGGGCCAGCCGTGGTTCGTGACCAGGGTCGCCGAGATCATCGTGGACAGGGCGACCACCGACCCGACCGACAGGTCGATGCCCCCCGTGAGGATCACGAACGTCATGCCGGCGGCGACCACGAGGAGGAACGCGTTGTCGATGAAGACGTTGAGCACCACCTGGCCGCCGGCGAAGCCCTCGTAGCGGATGCCGCCGATGACGAACATCGCTAGGAACAGACCGGTGGTCACAAGGACGGGTACGTACTTGCGCGGCAGCGCGCGGCGGATCACGAGGATGGCGACGGTGGTCATGCCGGGACCCTCATCTTCTCCTGGAGTGCCGTCGGCGCCCGAGGGGAACGCCGCCTGCGGCGGAAGACCTTCTCGCGGAAGGCCGGGGACTGCAGCAGGCACACCACGGTGACCACCAGCGCCTTGAACAGCAGCGTCGTCTCCGGCGGCACGCCGATCGAGTAGATGGTGGTGGTCAGCGTCTGGATGATGAGCGCGCCGAGCACGGTGCCCGACAGCGAGAACCGGCCGCCGGCCAGCGAGGTGCCGCCGATGACCACGGCGAGGATCGCGTCCAGTTCGATCCACAGCCCGGCGTTGTTGCCGTCCGCGCTGGAGACGTTCGAGCTGACCATCAGCCCGGCGATGCCCGCGCACAGCGCGCAGAACGTGTAGACCATGATGATCACACCGCGGGAGCGGATGCCGGCCAGGCGGCTGGCCTCGGCGTTGCCGCCGACCGACTCGATCAGCAGGCCGAGGGCCAGGCGGCGGGTGAGGAACGCCGTCAGTGCCAGCACGGCCACCACGACGATGATGCCGAACGGCAGCGTGAGCCAGTACCCGCCGCCGATCAGCTTGTAGGGGGTGCTGTTGATCGTGATGATCTGGCCGTCGGTGATGAGCTGCGCCAGGCCGCGCCCGGCGACCATGAGGATCAGCGTCGCGATGATCGGCTGCATGCCGACCCCGCCGACCAGGAAGCCGTTCCATGCGCCGAGCAGCAAGGAGAGCACGAGCGTGACCCCGACGGCGGCCAGCACGCCACCGGTGGAGTTCTGGTCGTGCAGGTCGCTGATCCGAAGGCACGCCAGCGCTCCGGCGATCGCGACGACCGAGCCGACCGACAGGTCGATGCCGCCGGTGGCGATGACGAGGGTCATGCCGAGCGCCACGAGGATCAGGGGCGCGCCGAAGCGGAAGATGTCCACCAGGCTGCCGTACAGGTGGCCGTCCTTGATCTGGACCGACAGGAAGCCGTCGGTGAAGACCACGTTGAGCAGCAGCAGCGCGATCAGGATGACCACGGGCCACAGCAGCCGATGCCTCAGGAAGGCCGTCATGAGGAGCCTCCGCTCGCGATGGTCTCCATCAGCACCTCGCTGGTCAGGTTCTCGCCGTTGTCCAGCTCCGCCACCAGCCGGTGGTCGCGCAGCACGCCGATCCTGTGGCTGAGCCGCAGCACCTCCTCCAGCTCGGCGGAGATGAACAGCACGGCCGTGCCCCCGTCGGACAGCTCGGCCACCAGGCGCTGGATCTCCGCCTTCGCGCCGACGTCGATGCCGCGCGTGGGCTCGTCCAGGATGAGCAGCCGGGGTTGAAGGATCAGCCAGCGCGCGAGCAGCACCTTCTGCTGGTTGCCGCCGCTGAGGTTCCTGACGAGCTGCTCGGGGTCGGCCGGGCGGATGTTCAGCGCCGCGATGTACCTGCCGACCAGCTCGTCCTGCCTGCTCCGGGGGACCGGCCTGGTCCAGCCGCGCGTCGCCTGCAGGGCGAGGACGAGGTTCTCGCCCACGGTGAGGTCTGGGATGAGCCCCTCGGCCCGCCGGTTCTCCGAGCAGAAGGCGATGCCGTGGCCCATGGCCGCCCGGGGGGTGCGCAGTCCTGCCTGCTCGCCGTCGACGCGGACCGAGCCGGTGGTCGCGTGGTCGGCGCCGAACAGCAGCCTGGCGATCTCGGTGCGGCCCGAACCGAGCAGCCCGGCCAGGCCGACGACCTCGCCCTTCCGGATGGTGAGCGTGAAGGGCTCGATCGCCCCGGTCCTGCCCAGTTCCCTGGCCTCCACCAGCGGCGCGCCCTCCCTTACTGGCGGCTTTCCCTCCAGCTTCTCCAGATCGGCGAGCTCGCGGCCGATCATCTTGGCGACCAGCTCGACCTGCGGCAGCTCTGCGGTCGGGTACTCGCCGACGAGCCTGCCGTTGCGCAGGATCGTCATGCGGTCGGCGATCTCGTAGATCTGGTCGAGGAAGTGGGACACGAACAGGATCGCGATGCCCTGGTCCTTCAGCCGCCGCATCACCCTGAACAGCTGGGCGACCTCGCCCGCGTCCAGGCTGGATGTGGGCTCGTCCAGGATCAGCACCCTGGCGTCGATGTCCACGGCCCTGGCGATCGCCACCATCTGCTGGATCGCGAGCGAGTACGAGGAAAGGGACGCCGCCACGTCGATGTCGAGTTCCAGGCGTCTCAGCAGCTCGGCGGCCCGGCGGCGCGTCTCCCTCCACTGGATGCGGCCCAGCCGGCGGGGTTCACGGCCGATGAAGATGTTCTCCGCCACCGAGAGGTTGGGGCAGAGGTTGACCTCCTGGTAGACCGTGCTGATCCCGGCCTGCTGGGCGGCCAGCGGGCTGGAGAAGGCGACGCCACGGCCCTCCAGCTCGATCTCGCCCTCGTCGATGTCGTGGACACCCGTCAGTACCTTGATCAGCGTCGACTTGCCCGCGCCGTTCTCTCCCATCAGCGCGTGGATCTCGCCCGGCAGCAGCCGGAAGTCGACGCCGTCCAGCGCCTTCACGCCGGGGAACCGCTTACCGATCCCGCTCATCCGCAGGATCGGGTCGGGTGCGGCCATGTTGGCCATGTGGTGCCCTCTCCTCGTCCTTGTCGTTCGTGGGCGGCGGC
>NZ_JBFBIK010000170.1:0-11350 GCF_040685555.1 Sphaerisporangium sp. NPDC088356 | reverse complement strand
CCACGGCGGCCGCCGCTATGGTCACCGCGTCCCCCGCCCAGGCGGCGGCGTTCAAGGTGCTCGTGTTCTCCAAGACCGCCGCCTTCCGGCACGACTCCATCCCCACCGGTATCCAGGCGATCCGCGATCTGGGCTCCGCCAACGACTTCGCGGTGGACGCCACCGAGGACGCGAACGCGTTCACCACGAGCAACCTCGCGCAGTACAAGGCGGTGGTGTTCCTCAGCACCACCGGTGACGTGCTGAACTCCACCCAGCAGTCGGCCTTCCAGTCCTACATCGACGGCGGCGGCGGGTACGCGGGCATCCACTCGGCCGCCGACACCGAGTACGACTGGCCCTACTACGGCCAGCTCGTCGGCGCCTGGTTCAACAACCACCCCGCCATCCAGCAGGCCACCGTGCGCACCGAGGACCGCGCGCACCCCGCCACCGCCCACCTCGGCCCGACATGGTCGCGCTCCGATGAGTGGTACAACTACCGCACCAACCCCCGCTCGACCGCGCACATCCTGCAGACCCTGGACGAGTCCAGCTACAGCGGCGGGAACATGGGCGACCACCCCATCACCTGGTGCCACCCCCAGTCGGCGGGACGGTCGTTCTACACCGGCCTCGGCCACAGCCAGGCCGCCTACTCCGAGTCCGCCTTCCGCACCCTGCTCCTCGGTGGTATCCGTTACGCCGCGGGCGTCGCCAAGGCCGACTGCCGCCCGGAGACCGGGTACACCGCGATCTACAACGGCTCCACCACCGGCTGGACCCAGGCCGGCCCCGGGTCGTTCACCAACTCCGACGCCACGCTGACCTCCCAGGGCGGCATGGGAATGCTCTGGTACAGCGCCAAGGAGTACCACTCCTACTCCCTCAAGCTGGACTGGAAGCTGACCGGTGACTCCAACTCCGGTGTGATCGTCGGGTTCCCCCCCACCACCGACCCCCAGACCGCTCTGGACACCGGCTATGAGGTCCAGATCGACGCCACCGACTCCGCGGACAAGACCACCGGCGCCGTCTACGGGGTCAAGTCCGCCGACATCGCCGCCCGCGACGCGGCGCTGAACCCGCCGGGACAGTGGAACACCTACGAGCTCCTCGTCGAGGGGGAGCGCCTGCAGGTGTTCCTCAACGGAGTCAAGATCAACGACTTCACCAACACCAACTCGGCGCGTTCCCTGCAGGAGGGATACATCGGTATCCAGAACCACGGGAGCGGCAATACGGTGGCCTACCGCAACATCCGCGTCAAGGAACTGAGCGGCCCGACCCCCACGCCGACCCCGACCCCCACGCCGACGCCGACGCCGACGCCGACCCCCACGCCGACGCCCAGTTCCACGACCACGATCAAGGGCGTGGCCTCCGGCCGGTGCCTGGACGTCAGTGGCGCGTCGCAGTCCAACGGGGCCCTGGCCCAGATCTGGGACTGCAACGGGCAGAACAACCAGAAGTGGACGCTGACCGGCTCCAGTGAGCTGCGGGTGTACGGCAACAAGTGCCTGGACGTCAACGGCGCCGGCACCGCCGACGGCACCGGGGTCCTGATCTGGGACTGCAACGGCCAGAACAACCAGAAGTGGCGCTTCAACTCCGACGGCACCGTAACCGCCATCGGCGCGAACAAGTGCCTGAGCCTGGCGAGCAACGGCACCGCCAACGGCACCAGGGCGCAGATCTGGACCTGCAACGGCTCCTCCGGCCAGAAGTGGGCCCGCGTCTGACGGCACGACACGGCGGAGGGCGCTTCCCGAGTGTCCTCCGCCCGCTTTCACCCCCCGTTAGGAGAATTCATGCAGGAAACCGCGCCACACGCGGTACGCGGACGCGCCATGGCCGGTCGCACCACCAGGACACCATGCGCCGCCCCCGTGCCGGCCGGTGCCGGCTCCGGACCCGCCGGGCGGGCCGCGTGCTGAAGATGACCGGCATCGGCAAGAGCTTCCTGGGCGTCCGGGTGCTGCGGGACGTGGACCTGGAGGCGGCCGCCGGACAGGTGCACGCCGTGGTGGGCGAGAACGGCGCGGGCAAGTCCACGCTCATGAAGATCCTCGCCGGGGTGCACACCCCGGATGAGGGGACGATCGAGATCGACGGCCGGCAGGTGGCGTTCCGGCATCCAGTCGAGGCGCAGCGGTCCGGGGTGGCGATCATCCACCAGGAGCTCACCCTGCTGCCGGAGCGCACCGTCGCCGAGAACGTGTTCCTCGGCCGGGAACCGGGCCGGTGGGGGCTGACCGACCGGGCGGCGATGGAGTCGGCGACCGGTGAGCTGCTGCGCTCCCTCGGCGAGGAGTCCTTCGGCCCGCGCGACCTCGTCCGGCGGCTCTCGGTCGCGCGGCAGCAGGTCGTCGAGATCGCCAAGGCGCTCTCGCTGAACGCGCGGATCGTGGTGATGGACGAGCCGACCGCCGCCCTGGCCGGCCACGAGGTCGAGCTGCTGTACGCACTGGTGCGGCGGCTCACCGAGCGAGGCATCGCCGTCCTGTACATCTCGCACCGGCTCCGCGAGGTCTTCGAGCTCGCCGACCGGATCACGGTGCTCAAGGACGGTGCCCGGGTCACCACCGCCGCCGCGTCCGCCCTGACCCCCGTCGCGCTGGTCCGCCTGATGGTCGGACGGGAGCTGGACTCCTACTTCCCGCCCCGCTCCGAGGAGCCGCCCGGCGAGGTGATGCTGAGCGTGCGCGGCGGCGGCAACGACAGGCTGCGCGGCATCGACCTCGACGTGCGGGCGGGCGAGATCGTCGGGCTGGGCGGGCTGCAGGGCTCGGGCCGCACCGAGGTCGCCAAGGCCCTGTTCGGCGCCGAGCCCTTCACCGTCGGCGAGATGACCCCCTGCCGTCCCCGCACGCCCCGGGAGGGCATCATGGCCGGGATCGGCCTGGTCACCGAGGACCGCAAGGCCGAGGGACTGCTGCTCGACCAGCAGTTGGGCGACAACGCCCTGCTGGTCGCACGGGCCACCGGGCGGCGCCTCGCGGGAGTCGACCGGCTGCTGGAGCGCGTACGGCTCAACCCGCCCCGCCCCACGCAGGAGGTCCGGCTGCTGTCCGGAGGCAACCAGCAGAAGGTCGTGCTGGCCAAGTGGATGGCGGTCGCCCCGAAGGTCCTGCTGTTCGACGAGCCGACCCGCGGCGTCGACGTCGGCGCCAAGGCCGCCATCCACGACCTGATGCGCGAACTCGCCCGCGGCGGCATGGCGATCCTGATGATCTCCTCCGAGCTTCCCGAACTCATCGGCATGAGCGATCGCATCGTGGTGCTCCGCGAAGGCCGCGTCGCCGGGGAACTGCCGGCCGGCCCGTCCGAGGAGGACGTCATGCGTCTGGCGGCCGCGTCGTGACCGAGCACGTCAAGCCGGGGCGCATCCCGGCACGGGTGACGGGTCTCGGGCGGCTGACCGCCGACCGGCCCGCACGCGCCGTCTACCTGGCCCTGGCCCTGCTCATCGTGCTGGGCTGGGCGCTGTTCGAGCTGGACGGCGGCGGATTCCTCGGTCTCTCGAACATCGTCGGGATCCAGCAGCGGTCGGCGGCCCTCGGAATCGTCGCCGTCGGACAGACCGTGGCGATCCTGGCCGGAAGCCTGGACCTGTCGGTCGCCTACCTGATCAGCCTGACCTCCCTGGTCGCGGCCGAGACCATGGCGGGCGAGGACTCCGGCGTGCTGCCCGCGGTCGCTGCGGTGCTGGCCGTGAGCGCGACCGTGGGACTGGTGAACGGGCTGGTCGTCACCCGGCTGAAGGTGCACCCCTTCATCGCCACGCTCGGGGTCGCGCTGGTGATCAGAGGAGTGCTGGACTGGCGGTACGACGGGCCCGCTGGGAGCGTGCCCGCCTCGTTCCAGCACCTCGGGTACGACCGCGTCGGACCGCTGCCGGTGTCGGCGCTGCTGTGGGCCGCGGTCGCGGTGGCGGTGTGGTTCCTGCTGAGCAGGACGCGCCTGGGCCACCGGATCTACGCCGTGGGCGGCGACGCGGAGATCGCGCGGCTGTCGGGTGTGCGGACGGGGCGGGTCGTGGTCGTCGCCCACGTGCTGTGCTCGATCTGCGCCGGGATCGCCGGGCTGCTGCTCGCCTCGCGGCTGGGGGCCGGGGCCCCGACCGTGGGGACCGACGGCGGGTACGACCTGGAGTCGATCGCCGCGGTCGTGCTCGGCGGGACGGCCCTGGCCGGTGGTCGCGGCGGGGTCGCCGGCACCGTCGGCGGCGTCCTGCTCCTGGCCGTCCTCGACAGCGTCTTCAACCAGATGGAGATCAACTCCTTCGCCAAGGACGTCGTACGCGGCGTGGTCCTGGTGGCCGCCCTGGCGATCTACGCGCGGGGGAGGCGGACGACATGAGACGAGCTCTGCCGATCTTCATCGTGCTGGCCGGGCTGCTGGTCGCCATCGCGGTCGTCAACCCCTACTTCATGGAGCCGTCCGCCTTCCTCGCCTTCGTCAAGCGCGCCGCGCCGCTGGTGATCCTCGCGGCCGGGCAGTACTTCGTGATCGTGTCCGGTGAGTACGACCTGTCGGTCGGCTCGCTGGTCACCGCCGAGGTGGTGATCGCCGCCCGGCTCATCGACGGCTCGGCGGGCGCGACCTGGCCCGTGCTGGCTTTGATGATCGCCCTGGGGTTGCTGGCCGGGCTGGTCAACGGGGTCGTCACCACGGTGCTGCGGGTGCCGTCGTTCATCACCACGCTCGGCATGCTGCTGATCCTGTCCGGTGCGGTCTTCCTGTGGACCGGCGGCGCGCCCCGCGGCGCCCTTTCCGCGGAGTTCCGCGAGCTCGGCCGCGGGAGCCTCGGTCCGGTGCCCTGGGCGGTCCTGATCCTCGTGGTGGCCGGGGCGGTGGCGATCCGGGCAATGCGCGCCGACTTCGGCCGCACGCTGGTCGCGACCGGGGACAACGACCGGGCCGCGGCCCTGTCCGGTGTCCGGGTCGCGCGGGTGCGGACGGTGGCGTTCATGATCTCCGGGCTGTCCGCGGCGATCGCCGCGATCCTGCTCGGCGGCTTCGCCGGCGTGTCCGCGCAGGTCGGCGTCGGCCTGGAGTTCCAGGCAATCACCGCGGTCGTGCTCGGCGGCGTGGCCCTCGGCGGCGGCCGCGGTTCCGTGGTCGCCGCGATGGCGGGCGCCTTCACGCTGGAGGCCCTGTTCACCCTGCTCAACCTGTACGGCGTCTCGGGGGCGCTGGAGCCGGCCGTACAGGGGGTCATCATCATCGCCGCGGTGGCCATCGGTGCGGTGAACCTGCCACGCAGGCGAGTCGCGGCCACCTGACCTGATAGTGAAAACGAAAGGAACGATCTTGCGATATTTCTCGCGGCGAATGCTGGCCGCGGTGGCGCTGGCCGGACTGGCGGTGCCGCTGGCCTCGTGTACCAGCGACAAACCCGTCGCCACCACCTCCGCGCAGCCGACGGCCTCCGCGGCGGAGTCGACCGGTTCCAGCACCGGCGACCAGTCGAAGTTCTTCGTGCAGGGCGACTACGACGCCCAGATGACGATGCGGACGGCGCAGCCGACCGGCCCGGAGGGCAAGCCGTGGGAGCAGAGCATCGACCCGCAGCTCACCGACACGGCCGAGTACAAGAAGGCGGGCCCGTACCACCTGTGCTTCTCCAACGCGGCGATCGACAACCCCTGGCGGCAGGTCGGCTGGAAGACCATGCAGGCGGAGGTGGCCCTGCACAAGGAGATCACGCGGTTCACCGCGCTGGACGCGGAGGGCAAGGACGACAAGCAGATCTCCGACATCGCCGAGCTGCAGGGCAAGGGGTGTGACGCGCTGATCGTCTCGCCCAACACCACCGTGACCCTGACGCCCGCGGTGACCGGGGCGTGCCCGAAGATGCCGGTCATCGTGTTCGACCGTGGCGTGCGCACCGACTGCCCGGTCACCTTCATCAAGCCGATCGGCGGCTACGCGTTCGGCGCCGAGGCCGCCGAGTTCCTCGTCGAGAAGGTGCCCGCCGGCGGGAAGATCCTGGCGCTGCGGATCCTGCCCGGCGTGGACGTGCTGGAGACCCGCTGGTCGGCGGCGAAGATCGCGTTCGACAAGAGCGACCTCGACGTCGTCGGCGTGGAGTTCACCGACGGCGACGCCGCCAAGACCAAGAGCATCGTCGGCGACTACATCCAGCGCCACGGCAAGATCGACGGTGTCTGGATGGACGCCGGCGCCACCGCCGTCGCGGCGGTCGAGGCGTTCGAGGACGCCGGCCAGCCCGTCCCGCCGATCAACGGCGAGGACCAGCAGGACTTCCTGAAGAAGTGGAGCGACTCCAAGCTGACCGCGATCGCCCCGACTTACCCGACGTACCAGTGGCGCACCCCCATCATCGCGGCGCTCAAGATCCTCAAGGGTGAGCAGGTGCCAAAGGTCTGGAGCCTGCCGCAGCCGACGGTCACCCAGGAGAACCTCGCCACCTACCTCAAGCCCGGCATGCCGCCGCTGCACTACGCCCTGTGCGGGTGCGAGGACCTGCCCGGATACCCGGAGAAGTGGGGCGGCAAGCGGTGATCGGTGTCAACACCTGGGTCTGGGTCTCACCACTCACCGACGACTCCCTGGCCGCGCTGGCGCCGCGGATCGCGGAGTGGGGGTTCGACGTCATCGAGCTTCCGGTGGAGCGGCCCGGTGAATGGGACCCGCCCAGGGCCGCCGACCTGCTCGCCGGACTCGGGCTCGGCGCTTCGGTCGTGCTGACGATGCCGCCGGGGCGTGAGCTGGTCGGCGCCCCGCCGCAGACCGTCCGGGAGACCCAGGACTACCTGCGGCACTGCGTGGACGTCGCGGTGGCCGTCGGCGCGCCCGCGGTCAGCGGGCCCGCCTACTCCTCGGTGGGCCGGGCCTGGCGGATGAGCCCGGACGAGCGCCGCGCCATCTACGCCGAGCTCAGGGAGAATCTGAAGCCGGTTCTCGCCCACGCGGCCGAGCACGGGGTCCGCATCGGCGTCGAACCGCTCAACCGGTACGAGACCAGCCTGCTGAACACCGTCGAGCAGGCACTCGAAGCCCTGCCCGACGATTGCGGCCTCGCCCTGGACACCTACCACCTCAACATCGAGGAGAAGGACCCGCCGCGGGCCGTCCGGCTGGCCGGCGACCGGATCGCGCACATCCAGGTGTGCGGGACCGACCGCGGCGCCCCGGGCGCCGACCACTTCGACTGGCCCGGCTTCGCCGAGGCCGTCCGCGACGCGCGCTACACCGGCCCGCTCGTGATCGAGTCCTTCACCGCCGACAACAAGACCATCGCCACCGCCGCGTCCATCTGGCGCCCGCTCGCCCCGTCCCAGGACGCCCTCGCCACCGACGGACTGGCCTTTCTACGCACCCTCTGGAAACACCCGGACGGTTCCATCCCCGCCGTCCGGGACGACCCGTCATAGAAATCCCCTCCCCATCCCTTCGCGCCGGACCGAAACCGGTGCCCTCCCTGGAGACCCCTCATGCGAAGACCACGGCTACTCCGCCTCCTAACAGCTGTACTGCTGTTGTTCTCGTTCACCGCCGTGCCGGCGCACGCCGCGGCCCCGCTGTTCAAGGTGCTGCTGTTCTCCAAGACGGCGTCCGGCGCCTACCGGCACGACTCCATCGCCGCCGGTATCACGATGTTCCAGCAGCTGGCGGCGGACAACAACTTCCAGCTCGACCGCAGCGAGGACTCCAGCGTCTTCAACACGGCGACGCTGAACACCTACGACGCCGTGATCATGCTCCAGACCTCCGGCATGGTCTGGGACAACGACTCGCAGCGCGCGGCCATGCAGGCGTACGTGCGCTCGGGCCACGGCATCGTCGCGATCCACAACGCGACCGACATGAACATCGAGTCGTCGTTCCCCTGGTGGGACCAGACGGTGCTGGCCGGCGCCCACATGACCGCGCACTCATCGATCGTGCAGGGCACCGCCAAGGTCGCCGACAAGGCGCACCCCTCGACCAGAGGGCTGCCGGACCGGTGGACGCGCACCGAGGAGTGGTACAACTTCGACAAGAACATGCGCGGCAGCGTCCACGTGCTGGTCACCGCGGACGAGACCACGTATGACGCCGGGCCGAACAAGATGGGCGCAGACCACCCGATCTCCTGGTGTCACAACCCCGAGACCGCCCGGGTGTGGGCCACGGCGATGGGCCACAACGCCTCCTCCTACTCCGAGCCGCTGTTCAAGCAGCACGTGCTCGGCGGTGTGCAGTGGGCGGCGGGCGTCGCGCCCGGTGACTGTGGCGGCACCATCGCGGCCCGGTACCAGAAGGTCACGCTGGACGGCGCGCCCGACCAGCCCATGGAGCTCGACGTGGCCGCCGACGGCACCGTCTACTACATCTCCCGGTCGGGCAAGGTCAACGCGATTCCCCCCGGCGGGTCGCCGCGCACGATCGGCACCCTGTCGGTGTACGACGGCGGTGAGGACGGCGGCGTCGGCCTCGCGCTCGACCCGAACTTCGCCACCAACCGCTACATCTACCTGAACTACTCGCCCTTGAACGGCGGCGAGGTCAACCGGGTCTCCCGGTTCACGCTCAACGGCTCCACACTCGACCTGTCGAGCGAGAAGAAGATCATCGAGGTGCCGGCGTTCCGCAACGTCGACGAGCCCGGCCACACCGGCGGTTACCTGGCGTTCGGCCCGAACGGCAACCTCTACATCGGCCCCGGTGACGACACCAACCCCAACGGCTCCAGCGGCTTCGCGCCGATCGACGAGCGGTCCGGCCGCGAGCACTACGACGCCCAGCGTTCCGCGGCCAACACTAACGACCTGCGCGGCAAGATCCTGCGCATCCACCCCGAATCCGACGGCACCTACACCGTCCCCTCCGGCAACCTCTTCGCGCCCGGGACCGCCAAGACGCGTTCCGAGATCTACGCGATGGGCTTCCGCAACCCGTTCCGCTTCTCGGTCGACAGGGACACCGGCTGGATCTCGGTGGGCGACTACGGCCCTGACGCGGGTGCGGCCAACTCCAACCGCGGTCCCGAGGGCACCGTCGAGTGGAACCTGATCAAGGAGCCGGGCAACTACGGCTGGCCCTACTGTGTCGGCAACAACATCCCGTTCAACGACTTCAACTTCTCCACCAACACCTCCGGCTCGAAGTTCAACTGCTCGGCGCCGGTCAACAACTCGCCCAACAACACCGGGCTGACCAACCTGCCCGCGGCCAAGTCCGCCACCATCTGGTACAACTACCACGCCTCCGCCGAGTTCCCCGAGATCAACTGCTGCGGGGGCGCGGCTCCGATGGGCGGCCCGTTCTACCACTACGACGCGAACAGCGCCTCCGACCGGAAGTTCCCCGAGTACTTCGACAAGACGCCGTTCTTCTACGACTGGAGCCGCAACTTCGTCAAGGAGCTGCGCCTGGACTCCTCCGGCAACCTGCTGAAGATCAACAACTTCGTCGCGCAGCTCTCCCCGCACGCGCCCATCGACATGAAGTTCGGCCCGGACGGCGCCCTGTACTACGCCGACTGGGGCAACGGCTTCGGTCACGACAACACCGACGACGGCGTCTACCGGGTCGACTACCTCGGCGGCACCGGAGGCAACCGCGCCCCCATCGCCAGGGCGACCGTCACCCCGGACTCGGGCAGCGCTCCGCTGACCGTCACGTTCTCCTCCCTCGGCTCGTCCGACCCGGAGGGCACCGCGATCACCTACGCCTGGGACTTCGGTGACGGCGGGACCTCCACCAGCGCCAACCCGTCCCACACCTACACCGCCAACGGCACCTACAACGCCAGGCTGACCGTCCGCGACGCGGGCGGCAAGACGGGCACCGTCACGGTGGCCGTGGTCGTCGGCAACACCCGTCCCACGGTCGTCTTCGGCTCGCCGCCGGACGGCGGGTTCATCAACTTCGGTGACACCGTCAACTACACGGTGAACGTCACCGACCCCGAGGACGGCACGATCGACTGCTCGAAGGTGACGGTGATCGCCGCGCTCGGGCACGACACGCACAGCCACGACACCGGCCAGACGACCGGCTGCTCGGGGACCATCACGACCACTGCTTCCGGTCATGACGAGGCCTCCAACGTCTTCTACGTGCTGATCGCCGAGTACACCGACGCGAGCGGCCTGAAGACCAGCACCGGGATCACGCTGCAGCCCAAGCACAAGCAGGCCGAGTTCTTCACCGGCTCGTCGGGCGTCCAGGTCATCGACCAGAGCGGGGCCGAGGGCGGCAGGCGCGTCGGCCAGATCTCGGACGGCGACTGGATCTCCTTCTCCCCGATGAACCTGTCGGGGATCACCTCGGCGTCGTTCCGTGTCGCGGCTCAGTCCAGCACCGGCGGATCGATCGAGCTGCGCTCGGACTCGCCGACCGGGACGCTCATCGCGTCCAGTTCGGTGCCGAGCACCGGCGGATCGAACACCTACCAGTCCCTGCCGGCGGCGACGATCACCAACCCCGGTGGCACCCATAACGTCTACATGGTGTTCCGGGCACCGACGGCGAACGCCTTCGACGTCGACTCGATCACCTTCAACGGAGCGGGCGTCGGGCAGGGCAACGGCAACACCGGCGGCCCGCAGAGCGGGCGCACCTACACCCTGACCGCCGGGCACAGCAGCAAGGTCGCCGATGTCAGAGGCCAGTCGACCGCCGACGGCGCCGCCGTCATCCAGTGGACGGCCGGCGGAGGCACCAACCAGCAGTGGAAGGTGACCGACACCGGCAACGGGACGTTCACCCTGGCCGCCGTGCACAGCAGCAAGTGCATGCAGGTCGCGGGCTCCTCGACCGCCGACGGCGCTCTGATCCAGCAGTCGTCGTGCTCGGGCGGCGCCAACCAGAAGTGGCGCTTCGAATCCACCGGAACGACAGGCGTCTACCGCGTCATCTCGTCGAACGGCGGCAAGTGCCTGGACGTCCCCAACGCCTCCACGGCGAACGACGTCCAGCTCGTCCAGTGGACCTGTAACACCGGCACCAACCAGCAATGGAGGTTCACCCAGGTCGGCTGACCCACCCCCGGCGCCCGCACCGGGCGCCGTGGCTCCATTCCGCTGCACAAGACCGACGTCCCTGCCTCGAATCGTGAACACCGGAGAAGAACGGTCCGAGGCAGGGCGTTCGGTCGCTCTAGCCTGTCCCGTGCGGCGCGTTCGAGACCGCCCGCCCGGGTCAGCACTCGATGACGTTGACGGCGAGGCCGCCCCGGCTGGTCTCCTTGTACTTGTCGAGCATGTCGCGGCCGGTGTCGCGCATGGTCTTGATGGCCTTGTCCAGGGAGACGAAGTGGCGGCCGTCGCCGCGCAGGGCGATGCGGGCCGCCGCGATGGCCTTGATGGAGGCGACCGCGTTGCGTTCGATGCAGGGGATCTGCACCAGGCCGCCG
>NZ_JBFBIK010000169.1:0-11356 GCF_040685555.1 Sphaerisporangium sp. NPDC088356 | reverse complement strand
TCTTCCGCGCGGCGGAGGAGCTCGGCATCGACCTGTCCCGGCGCGAGCCGAGCAGCGTCGAAGAAGTCTGACGGCCCCACGCGCGACCTGCGGGTGTCGGCCCCGCGACGGAGGGAAGGTGGTCGTCTTCCGTCGCGGGGCCGACACGCTGCGGCCGAAGAATGGCAGCGCTGTCGACGACGTTCGAGCTTGGCTTGCTGAAGAGGGCGAAGAAACTTCGCGGCCGCTTTCGGCACCGTGACTATTCAACGACGCCACTGCGCGACATTCTCCGCCACCACGTGCTGCTTTTGATCGAATGCTGAACCATTCAGCAGGCGAATGCCCCGTCACTCATGCATGGTTCCCTTCTGTGGCCATGCCGTTTCCTGTGGTGGACGTGACTCGGCCTCAGGGTTCGCGGGCGCAGAGGTAGGCGTCCAGGTCGGCGGCACCCTTGAGCATGGCGCGGCCCCGGGCGGACAGGCGGGCCTGCCAGTCGCGCAGGGTCGACTCCAGCGGGGCGACGCCTCCGGCGGAACGGACCTGAGCGATCAGCGGGGCGATCTGCTCCAGCAGGTAGCCGCCCCGCCTGAGCTGGTGGGCCAGCCGGACGTCCCGTACGTCGGCCGCGCTGTAGATCCGGTACCCCGTCCGCGGATCGCGGCGCGGCCGGACCAGCCCGGCGTTCTCCCATTTGCGCAGGGTGGCAGGGCGGACGCCGAGCCTCCCGGCCAGCGGGCCGATGAACGTGTCGCCGCGCTCCTGCGGCACGGGCGCCAGATCGCGGAGCGCGGCTTCGACGGCCTGGAGGGTGCGGCGGTCGTCGAGGAGCTGGCCGTGGCTCTCGTCGATGAGCCGCAGCGCGTCCTCGGTCGCACCCCGGCTGACCGACTGCATGATCGACGTGGCCGTCTGGTGACCGTGCCCGGGCACGAGGGCGAGGAACGCGCGCAGGGCTTGCGCGTGCAGGGGCGTATAGGTGCGATGGCCGTGGACGGTGCGTTCGGCGGCGGGCAGGATGCCGGCGTCCTCGTAGTTCCTGATCGCCTGGGTGGACAGGCCGTGCTCGCGCGCCAGGTCCACTGGCCTCATGGGTGCACCACCGATTGAAGGTCCATCACGATAAGAGCGGGGATTTTCCTGGCAAAGTTTACACCGAGGGTTCAACGATACCGTTGAAGGTATGGATATCAAGGACATGGCCCGGCCGCTCGACGGCGCGGGCGTCTCGGCGTTCCTCCGGTCGCTTCCCGCCAAGCCCCTGCTGCTCGGCCTGGGTGAGGCCAGGCACTTCGTGGGGGAGCTGGGTGAACTGCGCAACGAGATCTTCCGGCATCTGGTCGAGCACGAGGGCTACCGGTCCTTCGCCATCGAGAGCGACTGCCTCAGGGGCCTCGTGGTGGACGACTACATCACGACGGGCGCGGACACGCTCGATGACGTCATGGAACGCGGCTTCAGCCACGGCTTCGGCGCGTCACCGGCCAACCGCGAGCTTGTGCGCTGGATGCGCGCGTACAACGAGGAGCATGACGAAAAGCTCCGGTTCTTTGGCTTCGACGGCCCGCTGGAGTATTGGGCCGAGAGCCCGCGCCAGGCGCTCACCGCCCTCTGCGCCCTCCTTGACGGCCCCCTCCCCTGCACCATGGAAACCCTCGACGCGCTGCTCGGCCCGGACGACCGGTGGAAGAACGAGGCCACGGTCATGGACCCGTCCCAGTCGATCGGCCAGTCCGCCGACGCCCAGCGGCTGCGGCTCCTTGCCGACGATCTGGTGGCACTGCTCGACACTCAGGTGCCGCGGCTGAGCGCGGAGGACAGGGAGCGGGCGGCACTGTACGGGCGCACCGCCGTCGGCCTGCTCCGCTACCACTCCTGGATGACCGACACGTCTCCGGCGCGGATGATGCGGCTGTCGGCCCTACGGGACGCGATGATGGCCGCCAACCTGCGCGCCGTCGCCGGGCAGGGTCCCGCTCTGGTCTTCTGCCATAACCTCCACCTGCAGCGGGACAAGAGCTTCATGCGGCTCGGCGACCTGCCGGTGGAGTGGTGGAGCGCGGGGGCGATCACCGAAGCGCACCTGGGCGACCGGTACGCCTACCTGGCCTCCGCCTTCGGCGCGGTCGGCGACGACACCCCGCCCCCGGACACCGTCGAGGGCATCCTGTCCACGCTCCCGTGGGACCACTCTCTCATCGACGCCCGCCGCCTGGCCGAGGCCATCACGAAGCCCGCCCCGCGCATCTCCGACGATTTCCGCTATTTCCCGCTGGACCCGGCCCAGCTCAACATGATCGACGGCGTCGTCTTCCTCAAGCAGGCTGTCAGGTTGGACTGACAGGCGCGTGCGTGTCAGGCGCGCGTACACCGGGTGCCACCGGAATACGGCGGAAACGGGCCGCGCTCTTGATCGCCCCTCGACCACGACGAACGCGGCCAGCAGCACCAGCCCGGCGGCGAAGCTGCCCAGGATCACCGGCGAGGCCACGCCCGCAGCGGACAGGACCGTGCCGGGGACGTCGATCGGCGGCGCGCTCGGGTTGCGGGACTCCCCCAGCACGCGCAGCCCGGCCAGCAGCAGGAGCGCCCCGATGGGCACGTTGACCAGGAAGATGGCGGGCCAGCCGAAGGCCTCCACCAGGATCCCGCCCGCCAGCGGTCCGGCGGCCAGGCCGATGCCGCTGAACCCGGCCCACAACCCGATCGCTCTGACGCGCTCCCTCGGTGCGGGATACGCGGCGACGAGCAGCGCTAGCGAGGCGGGGCTCAGCGCTGCGGCCCCAACGCCCTGCAGCACCCGCCCGGCGATCAGCCAGCCGATCGAGGGCGCGAGCGAACACACCACCGGCGCGGCCGTGAACACCACCACCCCGGCCAGGAACACCCGCCTGCGGCCGAACCGGTCGGCGAAGACGCCGCCCGACAGCAGCAGCATGGCCACCAGCAGCACGTAGGCGTCGACGATCCACTGCGAGGCCGGTCAACCCGGTGTGGAGCCGCTGCTGCATGTCGGGCAGGGCAGCGCCGACGATCGTGTTGTCGAGCACCAACCCGTCGAGGTAGTCAGGGGTGAGCGGGCCCGCGCCGAACAGGACGCGCATGTAGATCGGCGGTACGAGCATGAGGACGGGCGTCCAGCCGGCAGCGGGACGCCCTCTGTCATGACTTCCGGTGGTCTTCTCCTAGAGGTTGTAGCCGCCCGACACCTCGATGTTCTGGGCGGTGACCCAACGCCCCTCGTCGGAGACCAGTGTGGCGATCATCGCGCCGATGTCCGCGGGTTCGCCGACCCGGCCGAGCGCCGTCTTCGCGGCGAGGGCCGGTACCACCTCGGGGAAGCGGGTGAAGCCGTCGTCGCCGATCCGGGTGCGGGTCGGCCCCGGTGAGACGGCGTTGACGCGGATGCCTCGCGTGCTGAACTCCTTGGCCATGTACCGCGTCAGCACGATGAGGCCGCCCTTCATCGACGCGTAGGCGGCGTATCCGGGCTCCAGGCCCGCCGTCGCCACGGCGCTGCTGCTCGTGTTGACGATCGCTCCTCCGTCCGCCATCAGGGGCAGCAGCTTCTGCGTCAGGAAGTAGGGGCCCTTGAGCAGGACTCGCATGAGTCTGTCGAACGTCTCCTCGGTGGTGTCCTCGATCAGCGACGTCTGCGCGTAACCGGCGTTGTTGACCAGGTAGTCGAAGGTGTCGCGTTGCCAGGTGTCGCGCAGCACGTCGGTCACAGTGTCGCGGAAGGCCGCGAAGGCGCCGGCCTCGCCGACGTCCAGCGGCAGCGCGACGGCCGTGCCGCCCTCCTTCTCGATGGCGGCGGCCGTCTCCAGCCCTCCCTGCGGATTGTTGCCGTAGGTCAGGATGATTCCGGTTCCTCGCTTGGCGATCTCGATCGCGGCGCTCTGTCCGATGCCCGAGCTGGCGCCCGTGACGATGGCGACCTTCAAGATGATCCTCCAGGGGTGCGGTTGGTCGCGTGTGGATGGGCCGGCCGACGTTACGCGCCGGAGCCCGAAGGCAGGATTCGCGCGAGCCAGTCGGTGCGGGTCCTGCGGGCCGTGGCCGCGATGCGGGCCTGCGGGTACAGCGCGTCGAACCCGTGGAAGCCGCCTGCCCACACGTGGAGTTCGGCTTGGCCGCCGGCCGCCCAGATGCGGGTGGCGTAGTCGGTGTCCTCGTCGCGGAAGACTTCGGCGGAGCCGGTGTCGATGTAGGTGGTCGGCAGTCCCGCGAGGTCGTCGGCCAGCGCGGGTGAGACGAACGCGGGCACCTCCTCGTCGGGGAGGCCGCCGAGGACGGAGCGCCATCCGAACTCGTTCATCTCGCGGGTCCAGACGCCGGGCCCGTTCGAGTACTGGCTGCTGGAGGTGGTGGTGTTGCGGTGGTCGAGCATGGGGCAGATGAGCACCTGCGCGGCGATCGCCGGGGTGCCGAGGTCGCGGGCCAGCAGGGTGACGCCGGCGGTGAGGCCGCCGCCCGCGCTGGCGCCCGCGACGACGATCCGGCCAGGGTCGATGCCCAGTTCGGCGGCGTGGTCGGCGATCCACAGCAGTCCCTGGTAGCAGTCCTCGACCAGAGTCGTGCCGCCGGCCTCGGGTGCGAGCCGGTAGTCGACGGAGACCACGACGGCGCCGAACTCGTCAAGCCACTCAAGCGGGATGTCGATCTGCGAGAAGCGGTCGCCCATGACCATCCCGCCACCGTGCATCCAGTAGACGCAGGGTGCGCCGGTGGTGCTGTCGGTGCCGGCCGGGCTGAAGATCGACAGGGGGATCGGGGTGCCGTCCTTGGCGGGGATGGTGACTTCGCGCCGGTCGACCTGCCGGTCGGCGAGGAGGGCGTCGACGGGCGTCGACGGATACTGGCGCAGCTGGGCGAGCACCTCAGCGCTGAGCTCAGACATGAGGGGCATCTCGGCGAGCAGCTCGCGCAGTTCGGGGTCGAGGGCGGGGCGTGCCATGGTCATGGTCATTGCCTTTCAGGGATGGTGCCGGGCGGTCAGGCGGGAAGGGGCCGCCTCGGCAGACGCCGAGGCGGCTGGGGTTGGGGCGTTGAACCGGTCAGAAGGAGGGCTTGCCGACAACCGGGACGTAGTCGGTGTAGTCGGAGTCCTTGGCTAGCAGCTCGTCGAACTGCGCGACGATGGCCTTCGCGGCCTCGGTGGCGAAGAGGCGGTGGTGCTCCTCCTCGCTGGTCCAGCCTTCGGTGACGTGGATGACGTCGGGGTCGGAGGCGGAGCGGCAGATGAGGTAGACGGCGCAGTGTTCGCTCGCGGCGGGGTTGCCTTCGTTCAGGCCGCTCCGCAGCAGCTCGACGACCTGGTCGCCCATCCCAAGCTTGGCGGTCAGGGTCGCGTTGAAGCCATAGTTGACAGTCATTGAAGCTTTCTCTCAGCGGTGGAGTGGAACGGTTCTATTCAAATGCCGCGACCTGCTGAAACGTAGACCGATCCTCGCCCGTACTTGCACGATCCTCGCGGCCACGGGACTCCGTGCACAGAATGATGTTGCAATGGAGGCATGTGCCTCGAAGAGCTCCGCACCCTGCTGGCCCGGCATGCGCGGCCTGACTGGACCACTGCCATCGACGGCGTCCTCATCTCGAAGGTCGACCGTCCCGATCCACCGGCTCCCGCGATGTCCGGCACGGTCCTGGCGGTCATCGCCCAGGGCGCCAAACGCCTCGCCCTGGGTGAGAGGGTGTTCGAGTACGGGCCCGGGCAGTACCTGGTCGCATCCGTCGATCTGCCCGTCACGGGGCAGTTCACCCGGGCCGACGCCGGGGAGCCGGCGCTGGGGTTCGGTCTCGTGCTGGAACCGTCCGCCGTCGCCGAGTTGCTGCTGCGGGCTGGGCCCGGAGACACCCCCCACACCAGCGGGGGCGCGCCGTCGGGGATCGCCGTCAGTGACGCTCCGGCCGCCCTGCTCGACGCGGTGGTCCGGCTGCTGCGCCTGCTCGACGAGCCCCGCGACCGGGCCGTGCTGGCCCCACTGGTCAAGCGCGAGATCCTCTGGCGTCTGATCACCGGCGAGCAGGGTGCGATGGTCCGCCAGCTCGGCCTGCCCGACAGCAGCCTCAGCCATGTCTCGCGGGCCGTGCGCTGGATCCGCGAGCACTACGCGCAGCCCTTCCGGGTCGAGGACGTGGCGCGGCTGTCCGGCATGAGCGTCTCCGCCTTCCACCGCAACTTCCAGACGGTGACCGCGATGAGCCCCATCCAGTTCCAGAAGCAGATCCGGCTGCAGGAGGCCCGGCTGCTGCTCGCCACCCACCCCGGCGACGTCACCGGAGTCGGCCACCGCGTCGGCTATGACAACCCGTCGCAGTTCAGCAGGGAGTACCGCCGCCAGTTCGGCGCGCCGCCCAGCCGGGACGCCGCCCGCCTGCGTCAGGCCGTGCGCACCCCGGCAGGTGTGCTTCCCTGAGCCGGCGGGCCGCACAGGAGGATCGTGCAAGGGTCGGCCCGGCCGCTCTGATGGTCCCAGTCACATCCGTGCCGTTGATGACGTGCCAACCGTCCAGCGTCGAGGCGACCAGAGCCGCGCGCATCAGCCCACAGTCCACGATCAGGCCCTCACCCGCGAGCAGCCCCTCGCGCCGCCCCCTCGCTCCGACGTTCTACGGACAGACCTGCCGCAGGGGCGGCACCTCCGAAACAGTCAGACGTCCGCTCAAGGAGCCCTACGCTCGAGGCCTGGCCATCCGCCGCGCTGTCCCGATCGAGCAAGGAACACCCCCCGCGATGCTGTACAGCCCCCGACGCCTTGAAGCCGTTTTCGGTGCCCCTCTGGATAGCGTGACGTTCGCGCAGATCGAGGCCGTAGCCGGTGACCCGGCCGCCCGGGAGACCGATGATCTGGACTACAAGCGCGAGATCAAATCCGGCGAGGAAGGTAACCACGACATCGCCGTGGATGTCGCGACTTTCGCCAACCACCGCGGCGGCCTCATCGTGGTGGGCATGATCGACGATCAGCGGACCGCGATCCCCGTCAAGGCCGCCGACATGCCCGTGTCGGACGGTCTGCGGCGCCACGTCGAGAGAGTCGCAGCCGACCGCATTCAGCGTATGCCCCGCTTCGACGTCCGCATCGTCGAAGACCCCAAGAGCCCTCCGGGGGCACGCACCGGGTTTCTCCTGATCTCGGTGCCGCCGAGTCCCAGCGCCCCGCACGCCGTGTTCGATCCGCGAAAGAAGGACGGGCCGATGTGGTGGCCCCGCCGCCACGGCAGCGGAAAGATCTGGATGTCGGAGTCCGACATCGAGGCTGCCTACCGCCGCCGGTTCGCCGCGTCCGCTGACTTGGAGGGCCGACTTGTGGAACTCGCGCGGGACGCCGCGAACGCCGTGCACGGCGCCAGCGGCAACCTCGACCAGGCGATGCTGACGATCACGTTGGTTCCCGACACTCCCGGCGACATGATCCTGGACAGCCGGTCACTGCAGGAATTCGCAGCCTCTGTCCACACCGACGAGTTCACCATCGGCAGACCTCCCGGGTCGATCTTCGATTGGACCGGGGTGGCACGCCGAAGGCTC
Organism: Sphaerisporangium sp. NPDC088356; assembly: GCF_040685555.1. NCBI lineage: Bacteria > Bacillati > Actinomycetota > Actinomycetes > Streptosporangiales > Streptosporangiaceae > Sphaerisporangium > Sphaerisporangium sp. NPDC088356. The sequence continues at coordinate 3,837 of NZ_JBFBIK010000169.1, read as the reverse complement.
GTCGCCCAGGCAGGTGCTGGGGGGTCGGAAATGTTCCGCGCCGACCTCTACGTCGACGGCGCAGGAACTTTCGTGATTCCCGTCTCCGCCGACATCGATGGCCCTACGGCCGACGTGGTGGACACAGAGATCGTGATCGGCGTCACCAGCGCACTCAGGTACTTGGGCCGGCATGCCCGTGATCGCACCGGCGCAGCAGGGGCCGCGCTGCTCCGGGTCGCACTGACCAATCACCGGCTGCGCCCGCTCGTGGTGCGCACCCCACGCCCGCAGGGTTACACCAGCCCGATCGGGGACGACACCATCCGGCCGAGCGGGGCTCACGGCGAGTCCGTCGCGCTGCTCGATGACCTGGCCGACGATGGCCAGCCGCTCGCCCGTGCCACCGCGGCACTCGTCGGAGATCTCTTCCACACCTTCGGTGTCCCTGAGATCCGGCAGATCCAACGGGACGGGATGATCAACCCGGGAGCCTGGCAACAACCGGAGTGGCTGGTGATCAAATCGTGGGCCACGCAGAAGGGCATCCCGATCGCTGGGTCTCAGTAGCGTCGCGATGCAGCCGAGGGAGCACGCCCCCCGCCGCGCCAGGCACTAACAACCCGAATGCATCATTGCTGCATAACCGTGCTTATGCATCAATTAAGATCTCCTCCCCGATCAACCACCACCGCCCGCGACGACGACTGTCCTGTTGTCCCATCTGACGACCTATGACGCGGCTGGCCGAGGTCCGTTGGCCGTCCGGCTCGCGGCCGCCCGCGGATAGCGCAGGCCCAGCGGCGCGGCCGGTGGATCGTTGAGGTAGTCACCCCATCGGCAGCCGCTGGCGTGCGGGCATTCCTCCAGGTGGGTGTTGCAGTGACGGCAGACCAACCCGCGGACCAGCATCGTGACCGCGTCGTGGTCGACAAAGACGCCGAGCGCTCCGCAGCATGCCTGGCAGGTCGCACCCAGGGATGCGGTGAGGGCGTTGACGATGGGCGCCAGGACGGCGCCGCGGTAGGGCGGCCAGTCACCGTAGGCCTCCCGGGAGGGGCAGCGCCGGCGTTTGGGCACCAGCGCTGGGTCGGTGAGCTCTCCAGTTGGCAGGACCGCCCACCGGACCTCCGGCGATCCGTGCCGTCCGGCGTCCATCTGGGTCCCGCGCGGAGGATTGACCCGGTAGTGCAGCCCATCAGCGGTCCACCAGGAGCACCACTGCCGGTGGGGCACCGCCGACGCCACGGGTCGGCGGCGTCCAGGCCATGGATCCGCACAGATGAACCGTCCTGCCACCCGCAGATGGAAGCGGCCGTCATCACCAAGCACGGCCAGACGGTCGGACGACACCTCGGCACCGGGAGCCGCCATCGCGCAGGGCCGCGCGGAACGCGCGGCCACCAAAGCGGCCAGCGCCATCGGGTCCTCGGTCTGCGCCTGCCAGGCGTAGCGCCGCAACAGCGCCTCACGTCGAGGTTCGGGGAAGTCTTCTGGGCCCAGCCACTGGATCATGCTCGGCACCCTTCGTGTCAGTGAATCAGCGGGGGGCCTCCACCTGGGTCCTGGCTACGTCGCCGTCGCTCCCGCCACACCAGGGCCCCTCCCCCGGGCTGTCGGCTCCAGCCGATCACCTCGTCGCCTCAGGGCAATTCCGGCACAGCGACCGGCGGAGTACCAGCAGGAAGCGGGATCTGATCAAGCTGCACCACGAGCTGTTCACCCTCCGGGCCGAGAAGCAGGAACCGGCGATCCTCCGTTGGCGTCGTGTGTTCCGGCAGGTCACGTACGGCCTCGACAAGGGCGGCGGCCCGCTTGTGCGGGATCAACTGGACGCTCTCCTTGGGGAGGGAGCTGGCCAGGATCGTCACCACCGCTGAGGCCACGTTGACACCACGGCGGCGGTAGTTCGCCGCGTCGGAGCGTGGCACCGGGTGATCCAGCAGGGCAGCGGTGGTTTCCATCGGTGCCAGCGTGTAGGTCAGAAGTAGGTTCCTACGTTTAACCTGGATATGTTCCGGCGCGCCGCTCCCGGGTTGGAATTCGGTGTGGCCGGCGATTATCGGCCCCGCATCCAGGACGGCGATCTCGCTGAACTGCTCGGCCGTGACGTCGATCAGGTGCCCGAGGGTCGGCAGCCACACCACGGTGTGTCCGTGGATCATGTCGTCTTCCCACTGCGGGGACAGACTGCCGTGGGTGACGCTGGACTTGGTCGAGGTGTTGATGACGACCAGCTCCACAGCTCGTACCTGCGCGGGGATAGCGAGCTGGGCGTAGGCGTGGAGGAGGATCATGCAGTCATCCAGGCAGCGTTGGGCCGGTGCCAGATACTCGGCTGCGGCTACGTCAATGAACAACGGCAATAGGGTCGGCACCTGCACCTGCATCGGGTCGGATGGGGCGCGATAGGCCACGACCCCGCCAACGCGAGCTGCAGCACGCTGCACCGGGTCTTCGTGCTCGGCCACCTTCTGGGCCATGGCGCGGCGTCGGGGGTCACCGGATCGACTGGTGGCAGAGGTGTTCCGCCGGGATCTTCGCCCCCGAGGCTTCGCCACATCCGAAACGGTACCTCCGCCAGCCCTGCTCTCGCCACCTCTTGGGGACCTGGCGGACCGTGTCCGACCGATTGAATGAGATCACGCTAGTCCCCCCGGCCTATTCTGGCCTGCCCATGATCGCTGAGGCGACCGGCTTGGCGATGAGCCCGCTGAGGCTGTGGGCGATCCCGTGTGCCTACAGCTAGATGAGCCGCTCAGCGAAGGAGCCAACGAGCTCCCCGGTGACCGTGAGAGGTATCTCGCTCTCCCAAGCCCCCGACCGGCCGGGCCGACTACAGTACGGCGGCGACAAGGTCGGCGAATTCTTGTGGCGTGGCGATCCGCACGCTCAGCGTCTCGGCCTTGGCTGGCTTGGAACCGGCCCGCCCGCATCGGTGACCTGTGTCCTAAGCGCGCCCGGATCACCGGGACCACACCGTGACCGGCCGCCCTGAAACTCCGGCTCCGGACGATCCGGTCGATGCTCTACTCGACCTGCTAGCCGGGCTCGAGCCCGCTCTCGCGCGGGAGGCCCTCCTCGCGGCCGTGAACCAGGCCGCGGCCCGACCCGACGGACACCGCCGTCTGGCCCAGGCCATCGTGAACCAGCCCGATCTGCTCACGGGCCAGGGCGCTCGCGCCGAGACGCCCAGCGTCCTGCGCCTCATCGACGCTCTCGCCGAGGCCGGCGCCAGGGCCGTGGTCGTGCCGTTATGCCCGCGCTGCGGCAGACGCAAGCAGCTCGGCCCGCCCATCGAGGGAATACGCCTCTGCCACGGATGCGGGCCCAAAGCCCGGGCAGTGGCCTGCGGCCGCTGCGGCAAGATCAGGCCGACCGCGCGCCGCAACGACAACCGGCAGCCCCTCTGCCAGAACTGCTGGCACCAAGCCGGAAGAAGATCGTCTACTCCTGTCCCTCAGCGTCTCTTCCTGCCTGCTCAGCGGGCTGATTGGCTTGATCGTCTTCTGTCGACGTCTACGGCCGTCTCGGGACGCAGTTAGCATCCGCGTTAGCAAGATCATCACCCGGCGCACCGGAGGTGGCTTATCGCCCACACGGGGATGCGCGATGAAGGCGATGGCCAACATGCTTCCCCCTCTGGCGTTCTTGCTCGGACTGCGATTCCATAACGCCCCTCAAAGGGATGGCGGCGGTGATTGAACCAACACGACGGCCGTGGCGCCCATCACCATGGACCGTCGAACGCTGCGGCCCCCCGAGCTGTGCGAACAAGCCATGTGGATCTCCTCATGGTTGTAGGAGCTGGCCGACGGTTGCGGAACCTCCATCAGCGTGGGGTCCATTGACCGTCAT